>JAXDKU010000090.1:0-58900 GCA_034667005.1 Chloroflexota bacterium | reverse complement strand
GGCGCGAACATCGCGAACGCTCCCCTGGCCCACCGGTCGCCGTACCAGGCGTGGCTCGCCCCGACCTCGTAGACCTCGCGGATGCGTGGGTGGATCTTCGCGACGTCGTCGAGCGCCTCCTCCAGGCGCGTCTCCGGATCCATCGCGCCCCACTGGAGTGCGTCCTGGCCCCACGTGTAGGACGCCAGCAGCATGCCGCGCGACGTCGCCGGGTCCGGGGTCGGGTAGTTCAGCCGCCGCACGCCGAGGTCGGTGACCGTCGCGCCGCCGTAGATGCCGTCCTCGGACTCCCAGACACGCTCGCGCACCTGGAACAGCACCTTCGTGGAGGCGTGGTAGTTCAGCTGGCGGATCGCCCGGCGCTTGGCGTGCGAGAAGTCGGGCGTCACCTCGACGGAGCGCAGGACCGAGAACGGCAGCGTGCAGATCGCGTAGTCGCCGCGGACGGAGAACCGGTCGGCCTCGGTCTTATAGTGGACGGTGACGCCCGTGGGATCCTGCTCGATCGCGAAGACCTCTGCGCCCAGGCGGACCTCCGGCTGGAGCTGCTCGAAGAATGCGTTGGGCAGGCGGTCCATGCCGCCGACGATCTCCTGCATGTCGACGTACGCCCCGCCGATGTCCTCGCGCAGGATCTCGACGACGGAGTTGTGCATGTCGGCCTCGACGAAGTTGATGACCGCGTAGTACTCGATCGCGCCGGATGACCAGCCCTTCTCCTTCAGGAACTCGTACAGCGAGAACTGGTCCCACTGCCGCACGATCTCGGTCCAGGCCTCCTCGCCGCCCTCGTCGACCATCCGCCGGAGGTCGGCGATCGCGTCTTCCCACAACTGGTCGGCGGTGCGCCCGCGCTCGCGCTCGCCGAGCTCGAAGGGCAGCTTCTCGGGGTTTCGCTGGGCCTCCGCCATCGTCATGCGGACCCCGCCGATATGGACGAGCCCCTTGGGATTGCCCATGACGAACGGGCGCATCGGCAGCCCGAACAGGTCGCAGTACTCCAGGGTCAGGTCGTGGGCGCGCGGGATGCGCATGCCTCCTGCTTCGGCATACAGCCCGGGCGCAAACGTCCGCAGCGTGTAGATCCGGCCGCCGACCCGGTTCTGCGCCTCGAGCACCACCGGTCGATGGCCCTGGCGCTTCAGCTCGAATGCGGCCACGAGCCCGGCCAGCCCGCCTCCGATCACGACGACGTCCTTCGGCTCCGCGCCCGGCCTGGGCTCCAGGCCCTCGGCCGCCGTCGCGAGCACGTCGTGGCCGACCGGCGGGGCTGCCGCGGGATCCGGCTGTCCGGGCTCCCGGAGCAGGTCGGGACCACTGCTTGGGAGCCCCGCGTCGGCGGCGGCGTTGCGCGGGTCGTCGCTCGTCATGTCGTCCTCCTCAGTGCGGCGCGGCGGACGCTCAGGGTATCGCGCGGCCGGGTCGTGGGCCGAGTGGAGAGCGCCGCGCGCCGGGGCGTTGCAGGGTGGTTGCAAAGGGAACGAAGTCGTCCAAAACCACCGATCCGAATGGCAGAATGCGCCGGCCATGAATGGGATGCGACCTTGAATCCGGCTGCCCGCCGCCCGGCGCCAGCTCCACGTGTACGCCGCCGCGGCGGCGCCCGGACGCCGTCGAGGCTGGAAGGCGAGCTGCTCCAGATCGTGAGCGCCGTCGCCCAGCTACCCGTGCCGTCGGCCGCATCCACACAGACCGAGACGGACCAGCCGCGCTACCGGGAGTTCCTGGACGCCCTTGGCGTGGCCGTCTACACCACCGATGCCGACGGGCGGATCACGTTCTTCAACGAGGCCGCCGCCACCTTCTGGGGCCGGCGGCCGGAGCTCGGCGAGGAGTGGTGCGGGACGTGGCGCCTCTACTGGCCTGACGGGCGGCCGATGGCGCACGACGAATGCCCCATGGCCACGTGCCTCAAGGAGAATCGCCCCGTGCGTGGCGGTTCAGCCATCGCCGAGCGACCGGACGGCACGAGGCGGGCGTTCGTCCCCTACCCCACCCCGCTGCGGGACGCCACGGGCAGCCTGGTCGGTGCCGTGAACGTGCTCGTCGACGTGACAGAGCGCGTGCGGGCGGAGGACGATCTGCGCGCCACGGCGGAGGCCCTGCGCGCCTCCAACGCGGTGAAGGACGAGTTCCTGGGGCTCGTATCGCACGAGCTGCGGACGCCCGTCACCACCGTCTTCGGCAACGCGCGCCTGCTCCACGATCGCGGCCAGACCATCTCCGCGGACGTTCGGCAAGCGATGGTCGCGGACATCGCCGAGGATTCCGAGCGGCTGCTTCGCATCGTCGAGAACCTCCTGATGCTCGCCCGCCTGGGCGCCGGGACGACCCTCGACCTCGAGCTGGAGCCCCAGCTGCTGGGACACGTGGTGAAGAAGGCCGTCGAGGCGTTCAGCCGGCGCCACCCGGAGCGTGTCGTCACGCTCCATCCCTGGCCGATGCACGTGATCGTCGAGGCCGACCGCACCTGCCTCGAGCTCGTGATCGAGAACCTCCTGAGCAACGCCGACAAGTACAGCCCGCAGACGGAGCCGATCGACGTCGACGTCTCCGCGGACGGCGGGGAGGCGCGCGTCGTGGTCATGGACCGCGGCATCGGCATCGGCGCCGAGGAGTCGGAGCAGATCTTCACGCCGTTCTTCCGCGGTGAGGCCGCCCGGCCGCACGCCAACGGCCTCGGTGTCGGCCTGACGGTCTGCCGCCGGATCATGGAGATCCAGGGCGGGCGAGCCTGGGCCGGCCCGCGCACCGACGGTGGCGCGCCGAGGCCGGCTTCGCGCTGCCGCTGGTTCCCGAAGGGGAGCTCGCCAGGGGCAGCTGAACGCGGCGGGCGCCCCGGTCAGGGCCCCGGCCGGAAGATCGCCCCGTCGTTCGGCGGCGGGACGCCGTCGCCGCCCGTGCCACCGGACCACAGGATCAGCTCCGTGCCCGTCCAGACGACGGCGGGACCCTCGCGCGTCGTCTCCCCCGAGTTGGCTCGTTCCAGCGCCCGGGGCAGGGCCAGGCAGGCTTCGACGATTGGGTCGAGAAGCCACCGGTCGGTGATCAGCCGGTCGGAGGTGGCGACGATCGGTCCGGCGGAGCTGCCGCACGTCTGTCGGAACGGCTGCCACTCCCGCGTGGCAGCGTCGTAGACGCCGTTGGACCAGCGTCCCTCGTCGTCGATCTGGTTGTAGACGTCGTTGGCGATGTAGATGCGGCCTCCGAGGGCGACACCTGCGGACGAATTCGCCGCTGACAGGGGCGTGTCGAGCAGGCTCGACCAGGTCTCCGCAACCGGATCGAACGTGGCCATGCGGACCGGCTCGGCCACCGCTTCGCCCCAACTGAGTGCGACGGCCTCCTGCCCCATCCAGAAGAGCTGGGTCCAGCCGCGCGTCACCGGGGCATCCGGGAGTCGCGTCCAGGTGTCGTCCGGTGGTGAGTACAAGGCGAGCTGGCCGTCGACGGTCAAGACCAGGACCCGGTCGTCCGCCCAGACCGCGGCCGCGCTCAGGGCGCCGATGGGCGCATCCGCGACCGGTCGCCAACGGTCTCGCCGCGGGTCGTAGACGGCCCCGTCGTCGAGCTCCGCACCATCGATGTTGCCTCCCCAGATGAACCAGGCCTCGCCCGTCCAGACAGAAGCCGGCGCGTACCGGCCGCCCAGCCCGGACGGCGGCAGCACCCGCCAGCGGTCGGCGACGGGGTCGTATGCGGCCGAGCGTGGTGCGGCACCGGACGTCAGGACGAGCATCTCCTTCCCCGTCCACACCGCTGCGCTGTCCGAGCTGCCGTGGATCGGGGCTCGCGCGGTCGTTCGCCAGCTCCCGTGCGCGACCGTGTCGGGAGCCTCGGCCGGTTCCGTCGGGCCAACCAGGAACTCCTCGCGGCACTTCAGGTAGTCGATGTCCGGCTCGTCCGCCGGCGCCGAGGTGTCACAGCCGAGGATCGCGCCGGGGTCGAAGTGGCCCGTCACCGTCAACCACTGGTACATCGGGAGGACCCTCGCGGGGTCCCCCTCGGAGACGAAGGCCGGGATGGAGGTGAACGGGTCGCCCTGTTGATCCGGGGCCAGCCAGACGCTCGTGGGCCCACCGTAATGGAGCCTCACCGGCACGACCGGGCTCAGGGTGATGGGCGCCGATCCGTAGCACGTCAGCCGCTCCCCGGCCGTGAGGGCCGTCAGGTCGAGCAGCGTCGGCACCGCAGGACACGACGGGACGTGGTGCTCGGCATTCGCTGCGAGTCGATCCTCGTCGACCCATCCGACGAACCCGTCCACGCGCCAGCCGCTCACGTCGCCGTCCCACTGGACCAGCCTCCAAGTGCCCTCGGCGTTCGTGACGCTGCCCTCGAGGACGTAGACCACGGCTCCCTTCCGGGCAACTCGAACGGTCGTCGACGCGGCCGCGGGCTCGGCCCTCAGGCTCGTGCCTGCGAGCAGGAGCGCCGGACCGGCGGCGATCGGCCCCGGGGCCACCGGCGACGCTCCCGGAGTCGAGGCGGGCGTCGCGTTCGGACTCGAGGCAGGGCTGACCCCCGCGCTGGGCGAGGCAGCCGGCGACGGCGCGCCGGACGGTCCCACGGCAAGGTCCGTGGGCTGTGCCGTGCCGGACGGCGCCGGCTGCACGGGCAGCGCTCCCCCGTTGAGCGCGATGGCACCGACGGCGACCGCGATCACCGCGGCAAGAGCGAGGAACGCGCGTCCGGCACGCACCGGTGTCCTTCGCGGTGGCGGCGCAGAGCGAACGCGGGCGGAGATCTCGGCTTCGAGGGCGGGTGGGACGGGGACGGCCGCAAGCGCCCGGAGGAGCGACTCGGCCCGGTCGCCGGATTGGGCCCGGTCGCCCGATTGGGCCCGGTCGCCCGACTCGCCGCCGAATCGGTCGTCAGCCACGGTCCGGCTCCTCGAGCGCGAGGCGGACCTGGCTCAGCGCCGCGTTCAGGCGCGACTTCGCGGTGCCCTCCGGGATGTCTAGGACGCGCGCCACGTCCCTGATCGGCAGGTCGGCGGCGTAGTGCAGCGCCAGGACGGTTCGATGGTCGAAGGACAGGCGGGCGAGCGCGGGCATGAGCGTCGCGCGCAGCTCCACCTGCGGCTCGAATCTGGCGGACGTCGGCACAGCCCGGGCACGCTCGCGGGCGTTGAGATCCAGCGAGATGTCCCGGATTCTCGGTGCGCGCCGCAGCGACGTCCGGCAGCAGTTCACCGCGATCCGGTAGATCCAGGCGCCGAACCGCGCGGGGTCGCCCAGCCGGTCCAGGGAGCGCCACGCCGCCACGAAAGCCTCCTGCGTCATGTCGGACGCCAGGTCCGCGCCGACCAGCGAGAAGCAGACCCGGTAGACCGCTGGCGTGTGCTGGCGGACCAGCGACTCGAAGGCATCGACGTCTCCGGCTTGGGCTTGCACGACATGCAGGCGCTTCACCTCCCTCACCCTCTATGACGCGCGGTCGCGGCCGAACTGTTCATTCGGCCCGACTGGCCTGGAGATCGCCGCCGCCGCAGGGCTGCCGCCTATGGGAGGAAGAAGAAGCTCACCCCGAGGATCGTGTACACGCCGAGGAGCAGTGCCCCCTCCAGCCAGTTCGACTCGCCGTCCAGCGAGATGAGGGCCGTGATGAGCGCCGCGACCGCGACGGCCGCCACCTCGAGCGAGGTGAAGACCAGGTCCATCGGCTTGCCCACCACGATGCCGAGGAGGACGAGCACCGGCGCCACGAACAGGGCGACCTGGAGGCTCGAGCCGATCGAGACCGCCATCGAGAACTCGACTTTGTTCTTCAGCGCCAGTTGGACCCCCACGAGGTGCTCGGCCAGGTTGCCGATCGTCGGGATGAGGATCACGCCGACGAAGAAGGGGGTGAGGTCGAACGCCTCGATGAACGGATCGATGGCCCCGACCAGCTGCTCCGAGAGCACGGCCAGGAAGACGGCCGCGATGCCGAGGACACCCAGGGCCTGCCGAGCGGTCCAGGACGGCCCGCCGTGGCCCTCCAGCTCGTTGCCAAGGACCTCGGCCGGATGGCGAAAGCGGTAGAACAGGTTGCCGAAGTAGAGGATCAGGAGGACGACCGCGACGAGAATGCTCTCCGCCTGCCGCGGGATGCCCGCCTCGGCGCCCAGTGACGCGGCGAAGGTCGCCGGGATGACCAGGCCGATGACGGCCAGGACGAGCAGCGTGGAGTCGAGGCCCGCGACCTTGGCGTTGAAGCGCTGGAGCCCGTTCTTGAGGCCGCCAAGGAAGAGGCTGGCGCCGAGGACCAGCAGCAGGTTGCCGATGATCGATCCCGTCAGCGAGGCCTTCACCACCTCCAGCTGACCCGCCTGGAGCGCGAAGAACGCGATGATCAGCTCGGCGATGTTGCCGAAGGTCGCGTTCAGGATGCCGCCGACGTGGGGGCCGGCAAATGCTCCCAAACGCTCCGTCGAGATGCCCACGACATAGGCAAGGCCGAGGATGCCCGCCGCGGACACGATGAAGATCGGCGCGCCGTGGACGCCGACGCCCCACTCGAGGACGATCGAGAGCAGGCTCACCGCCACGGTGCCGCCGAGGACGATGCGCCCGAGCGGCGAGACGTCGCGAAGAATGGGCAGCGACTGCATACGGTCGGGCCTCCTGGGCTGGGGGCGTGGACGGACGATGAAGACGGATGCCGATCGGGGCTGACTCTGCCGGACGGCGGGTCAGACGAAGAAGTAGAAGCTCACGGCAAGCATGACGTAGACGCCGAGAAGGAGCGATCCCTCCAGCCAGTTGGACTCGCCGTCGAGCGACACCAGGGCGGCGATCGCGGCCGCCACACCGACCGCGGCAACCTCGAGGGGCGGGAACGCCAGGTCCATCGGCTGCCCGATCGCGAGTCCGATCAACACGAGCACCGGTGCCACGAAGAGCGCGATCTGGAGGCTCGCGCCCGTGGCCACCGCGATGGAGAACTCGATCCGGTCGGTGTAGGCCAGGCGCACGGCGACCAGCTGCTCGGCCAGGTTGCCGATCGTGGGAATGATGATCACGCCGACGAAGAACGGGGTCAGCGAGAAGGTCGCGACGAACGGGTCGATGGCACCGACCAGCTCCTCCGAGAGCACGGCCAGAAGGGCCGCCGCGATCGCCAGCACCGCGATCGACTGGCGCCGGGTCCATTGCGGGCCCGAGTGATGCGCCTCCCCCGGCTCCAGCTCCGAAGGATGCCGAAAGCGGTAAATGAGATTCACGAAATAGAGCACCAGCAGCACGAGCGCGATGACCAGGCTCTCGTCGATCCTGCCGACGGAGCCCGGTTGGGCCGCTCGCGAGGTCGCCACGAAGACGGCCGGAATGAACAGGGCGATGACCGCCAGCACGAGCAGCGTCGAGTCGAGGCCGGCGATCTTGCTGTCGAAGCGCTGGATGCCGTGGCGCAGCCCGCCGACCACGATGCTCATGCCCATCACGAGCAGCAGGTTCCCGATGATCGACCCGATGATCGAGGCGCGGACGACGTCGAGCTGGCCGGCCGCGAGGGCGAACACCGCGATGATCAGCTCGGCCACATTGCCGAACGTCGCGTTCAGGATGGCGCCCTTCTGCGGCCCGACGATGGCGCCGAGCCGCTCGGTCGACAGCCCGATCACGTAGGCCAGGCCGAGGATGGCGATCGCGCTGGCCACGAAGACCGGCGTCCCGGTGACGTGCAGCAGCCACTCCATCGCCAACGCGACGAGGCAGGCCGCCAGCGTGGCCACGACCATCGCGCGGCCGACCGGCGACAGCTCGCGGACGATGGGCAGCGACTGCATGCGGTCGGGCCTCCTGGGCTTGGTGGCGCGGACGGACGCGACTGGACCGTGAGGCGTGATTCTGCCGCGGACGGCCTACCGCTTGTGGCCCATTTCGGAGTCGTCGTAGAGCTGCCGGCGACGCAGGCCCGTCTCCGCGGCGACGAGGCGTGCGGCGTCGGGCCGCGATGCCCCGGCCGCCACCAGCTCGGCGACCCGCGCCAGCGCCGCGGGAAGCCCCGCGGCAGCGGCCGTCGATGCGACCTCGGGATCCGCGCCCGCGACCACGATCGTGACCTCCCCGCGCGGAGGGTCCGCCTCGGCGCCGGCCGCCAGCTCAGCCAGGTTCCCGCGGCGGATCTCTTCGTGCCGCTTGGTCAGCTCGCGGGCCACGGCTGCGTGGCGCTCCCCGCCCGCAGCCTCGGCGAGGTCGCGCAGGGTGGCCGCCGTGCGGCCCGGCGACTCGAAGAGGACCGTGGCGCGGTCGTCCGCGGCGATGCGGGCAAGGCGCCGCCGCCGCTCCCCGCCGGAGCGCGGCAGGAACCCCTCGAAGCCCCAGCGAGCGGCAGGGATGCCGCTTGCGACGAGCGCGGCGAGCACCGCGGACGCGCCGGGAATCGGCACCACGGTGCCGCCGCGCTGCGTCCAGGCCGTCACGAGCTCACCGCCGGGATCGCTGACCAGCGGCGTGCCGGCGTCGGTCACGAGCGCCACGTCCTCGCCGCGTTCCAGCCGGTCCAGGAGCGCCTCTCTCCGGGAAACGGGGCTCTGAGCGTGGTAGCTCACCAGCGCGGTGTCGATGCCGTGGCGTGCCCACAGCCGCCGGGTGAGCCGCGTGTCCTCGGCGGCGACCGCGCTCACCGACCGCAGCACGTCCAGCGCCCGGAGCGTCACGTCGCCGAGATTGCCGATCGGCGTCGCCACCACGTAGAGCGTGCCGCGCCGTTCGGCCTCGCCGGCGTCGCCCGCGTCGGTCACGGGTGTCCGGTCAGCGTCGCGTGGAGCCGGGCCGGCGCCGCGGGTAGAGGTAGTCCACGCCGGCCGTGCGCGGGCCGAGCTTTGCCACGGGCGGCATCTGGCGCTTGAACTCGGACGTGGCGACGAGCTTCACCACGCGGTCGACGAACGCGCGCTCGAAGCCCATCTCGACCAGCTCGTCTTCCGTGCGCCTGCGGTCGACCATCCAGTAGAGCAGCCGGTCGAGCTCGGCGTAGCTGGAGCCCACCTCGGCCTCGTCCGTCTGGCCCGGCCAGAGATCCGCGGAGGGCTGCTTCCGGAGGATGGCGTCGGGCACGCCCATGGCCTCCGCCAGCTGGCGGACCTGGCTCTTGTAGAGGTCGCCGATCGGGTTGAACGCCGACGCGGAGTCGCCCCAGAGCGTGGTGTAACCGATCAGCGTCTCCGTCTTGTTGCTCGTCCCGACGACCAGTCCACGCCACGTGACCGAGTGGTCGTAGAGAACCTCCATCCGCGCGCGGGCCATGAAGTTGCCGCGGCGCAGCGCCTCGGCGCGCGGCTCACCCTCCGGCGCGGACCCGGAGTCGAAGTAGCCGTCGACGATCGGCGAGATGTCGACGAGCCGCGAGGGGGCCTCCAGGCGGCCGGCGACCTCCTCGGCGTGGGAGCGCGACTCCGCGGACGATGTCCTGTACGGCATCAGGACGCAGAGCAGCCGCTCCGCGCCGATCGCCTCAGCCACCAGATGGGCGACCAGGGCCGAATCGATGCCCCCGGACAGTCCCAGCACCGCGCGCTCGAAGCCGGCCTGCTCCAGTTGCGAGCGGATGAAGCCCGCGGTGATCGTGCGTGCAACGTCCGTGTCGATCTGGAGCTCGGCGGGCAGCTCGTAGGGAAGATCGGCGCGAGGGCGGGCCGGGGCGCTCACGGGACGGCCTCCGCCTCGTCGTCGGACTCGTCGCGGGGCTCGCCGCCGGCCTCGTGCTCACCCGCCCGCCGCCGGACGATGCGCTCCAGCTGGCGGAGCACCACCTCCGGCCGTTCGTCGCGCAGGAGCGGCATCGCGATCCGTTCGCGGCGCAGCGCCGCCAGGTCCAGCTCCGCGACGAACACCCCTTCCGCGTGGAGCGGCGCCTGGAAGACGGTCGTGCCGTCCGGCGCCACGACCTCCGAACCGCCCCAGAACGTGATCGACTCGTCCACCCCCACGCGGTTCACGAAGATGACGAAGGACGTGGTCAGCTGCGCGTAGGTCCGGTTGATGCCGCGCCACGAGTCCGCGGTGCCGAGGCCGCTCTCGTTGATCGAGGCGAGGTCGCGGCCGGGCGACGACGAGACGTTGACCAGGATCTGGGCACCGTCCAGCGCCAGGAGCAGCGGCGTCGGCATGTGCCAGAAGTCCTCGCAGACGCAGATGCCCAGCCGCACGCCGAGTCGCGACGGCGTGGAGCGCATGAGGGTGCCGGCCGCGAAGAAGCGCCGCTCGTCGAAGAGCCCGTAGTTCGGCAGGAAGACCTTGCGGTGGACGTGTCGCAGCTCCCCGTCCTCGAGCAGCGCGGCGCTGATGTAGAGCTGGTGGTCCTCGGATTCCTCCACGAAGCTGACCACCGCGGAAAGGTCGCGGGTCGCGTCGGCAAGGCGCTGGAGGCGCCGGTCGTCCAGGCGCATGGCCACGTCCGCATTGAGGTCCTGGAGCAGGTAGCCGGTCAGGCCGAGCTCCGGGAACACGGCCAGCTCCACGCGCCGCGAGCGGGCCTCGGCCAGCGCTTCCAGGTGACGCTCGAGGTTCTCCTCCACGACCCCGAGCCGCGGCGCGAGCTGCACGAGTCCCACGCGAAGACGCTCCACGGCACGAGTGTAGAGGCCCGAGCGCGCCTTTCACCCGAGGCATACGCGCGCACACAAACATTCATTGACACTCGGTCTTGGCGCATGTAGCTTCGCTGGACCGGGGCAGGAATCAAATAATGGAGGGTCATGTGCGACGTTTCAGTCGACGACTTGGTGCCTGCCTGCTCGCGGTGGTGGCGGTGGTCTCCAGCGGCTCACCCGCGGCCGCCCACCTCTCGGTTCCCGGTGGCGACCCCTGGTACTGGGACACGAACAACGATGGCGGACCGGACCCGGTCGTCCACTTCAATCCGGCGGGGCTCAACTGGGGCGGCGCGCTGGGGACGGCTCTCAAGGACCGCTACTCGGCGGCGTCTGGAACGTGGGTCGGCGGCACGGACTGGAACCCCGTCGCCGACCGCGACGTGCGTGCCGCGGGTTGCTTCGCTGACGCCGCATGCCACGGCGTCTATTTCGACGGCACCGATCCCAGCAGCAAGCTCGTGCCCGGAATTGCGGCCTACAACCGCATCAGTTGGACACGCAAGAAGGATCCCGGGGACAACACCTGGTATCGCGACATCAGCGACTCCGACATCACCTTCAACGTTTTCGACTACGACTGGTGGGTCGGTGCCGGTGCGCCGGCCGCGAACACGGCCGACTTCCAGGGCATCCTGACGCACGAGATGGGCCACTCCATCTACCTCATCGATCTGACGGTGTGCGACCCGGCGCCGAACAAGGAGACGATGTGCGGGAAGCTCACGAGCACGCAGGAGACCTTCGAAGCTCGGACCCTCACGGCTGACGACAAGGCCTCGGCCAATCAGGTCTATTAGGGCGTCCGCCCGCGTGCGGACGCCAGGGGGCAGGTGTCGGGACGCGTTCCCGGCCCTGCCCGCTCTGCTCCTGGCGGGCGTGCTCGCAGCCTGCTCGCCGTCTGCGGCCGGCACGTCCCCGACTGGCGCGCAGGGCGATCCTGCCCGGCCGTCAGCGGCTCCGGGGACGCTGTCCACCACCGCGTCGCCGGCAACGGACGGCCGCGAGGCCGCGATCGGTGCCGTCGAGGATTCGGTCGGCGAGAACGGCTGCGTGACGCTGGTCGACGTCACGATCGGGACCCTGAGCGACGCGGCACGCCAACGCCTCCTCGACGCCGCGGTGGCCGCGGGCGGCGGGTGGCTCTTTCCGGGCGGACCCGGGGTGAAGGGACAGTTCTGGCTCGGCTCGCGGACCTCGGCCCTCGCGGCGTGGAACGCCTACTCCGTGGGCGAACCCTGGGCCGTCGCCCGAACCCCGACCGGTCCTGTCGGGATCGAGCTCATCGAGACCACCCTGGCCGAGGGACTCACCCTCTGGTCGATCGGCGACCGCGTCGAGCGGTGCGCGGACGAAGGGGCTCCTTCGCCCTGACTTCGCGGGGAGCCTCGACCTCGGTGCGAATCACACCAACGCGATCGGTGCCGAAGCTGGAATCCCGCGTTCGCCGGTGGTAGGCTTCGGCCACCTGCGCGAGGTCGCGCCTTTTGCATGCGCATCAGGCGGGCACCCCAGTCATGGGAAGGCAGGCTCGGGTCGCCGACGGCGACCGTGCCGTCGTTGAGGAGCGACGGCGACGACCAGTCCCACGGACTTCGGCGGGAGCGCCGCCCCGTGAGATGGCAGGTAGAGTGAGGAGGAAACGCGAAGCATGACTCGACGACCCAAGTGGTTGTCGCTGCTGACGCTCTCCACGACCGCGATCATCGTGTTCGCGGCGTGTGGTGGGACTGCAGCGACCCCAACCCCGCCGCCGGCGGCAACAGGAACGCCGGCGCCCGCGGCAACGGGTACCCCGGCGCCCGTTGTCACCCCCGGTGCCACCGAGGCCCCCAGCGTGGCGCCCACCGAGGCCCCCAGCGTGGCCCCGACGGAAGCTCCCACGCCCGGACCGACCGCCTACCCGACGCCGGGTGAGCAGCCGCCGGCCCCATCTGCCGACATCACCGAGTACCCCAACTACGGCGGCGCCGTCGATTGCGCGGCCCACACGTTCAACGGGCTGCCGTACACCGGCAACCTCAAGAAGATGAGCGCGCCGGACGCGTCGACCGTGGTCTTCGAGTTCTGCAACCCGAACGTGGCCTTCCTTGCCCAGCTGGCGTTCAGCGCCCTGGCCATCGACGACAGCCAGTACATGATCGACCACATGCCGAAGGCCGTGACCGGCGGCGAGGATCCTCTTCCCGAGGGCTCGCTGCTCACCAACCCGAACGGCACCGGTCCCTACATGTTCGACGCGTGGGACCGCGGCAACCGCCTGACCATGAAGGCCAACCCCAACTACTGGGGCACCGCCGCGCTGGCGCCGAACCTGGAGTTCCGCTGGAGCGACCAGGCCGCACAGCGCTGGATCGAGCTCCAGGCCGGCACCGTGGACGGGATCGACAACCCCGACAAGGCCGACCTGCCCGCGATCCAGGGTGACGCGACCGTCAAGTACAACCCGCGCGCGCCCATGAACGTGTTCTACCTGGGCATGAACAACACGTACAAGCCCTGGGACAACGCGGACGTGCGCAAGGCCATCGCCATGGGCATCGACCGCGAGCGCATCGTCAAGAACTTCTTCCCGCCCGAGTCCGAGGTGGCGAAGTACTTCACGCCGTGCCCGCCGCTCGTTCCCTTCGCCTGCGAAGGCGACGACTGGTACAAGTTCGACGCCACCGCCGCCAAGGAGCTCCTGAGGAACGCGGGCATCCCCGAGGGCTACGAGATCAAGCTCCAGTACCGCAACCGGGTGCGCGTCTATCTCCCCGATCCGCCGACCATTGCCGCCGAGATCGCCAGCCAGCTGGAGACCAACCTCGGCCTGAAGGTCACGATCGAGGAGCGCGATCCCACGACGTACCTGGACGACAACGCACACGGCAAGCTGGACGGGCTCTTCATGCTCGGCTGGGGCGCCGACTATCCCGACCCGACCAACTTCCTCGACTACCACTTCGGCATCGCGACGGGTGACAAGTTCGGCACCCCCTACCAGGACATCGTCGATGTCCTCAACACGGCGTCCCAGACGGGCGTCGAGGCCGACCGCATCGCCGCCTACACCGAGGCCAACAACCTGATCAAGGAGCACGTGCCCGCGGTCATCGTGGCCCACGGCACCTCCGGCAATGCCTGGAAGGCCGACGTGGAGAACTCCTTCTCGTCCCCTCTCGGCACCGAGGTCTGGTCGACCCTGAAGCCCGGGGATCGCGACACGATCTCCTGGATGCAGAACGGCGAGCCCGCGAGCCTTTACTGCGGCGACGAGACGGACGGCGAGACGTTCCGCGCGTGCGTGCAGATGAAGGAGTCGCTGTACGCCTACGGCGGCGACGGTGGGACGACCCCCGTCCCGGCGCTGGCCACCGGCTGCACGGCCAACGACGACAGCACGGTCTGGACCTGCAAGCTCCAGACCGGCGTGACCTTCCACGACGGCTCGACCTTCGAGGCGTCCGATGTCCTCGTCTCCTTCGCCGCCCAGTGGGATGCGCTGAGCACCCTCCACGTCGGGCGGACGGCAACCTTCGAGTACTGGCCGGCCCTCATCGGCGGCGGGTTCCTCAACCCCGCCGGCCCGTGCGGTCTGCCCAACACGGATCCCTGCGCGTAGCAAGCCGCGGCCGGGAGCCCCTCGCAGGGCCCTGACCACGCGACGAAGGGGCGTCGGCCATCGCGGCCGGCGCCCCTTCTGACAACTTCACCGGTTCTGGATACCGATGACACGCTTCATCATCCGCCGCATCCTGGTCAGCATCCCCGTGCTGATCGCGATCGTTTTCGTGGTGTTCGCCGTGGCGCGCATCATCCCGGGCGACCCCTGCGTGGCGACACTCGGCGAGCGCGCGACGCCGGAGCAATGCCGGCTCTTCGCGATCCGCTACGGCCTCGACCAGCCGGTCGCCGTGCAGTTCGCGAAGTACATCGGCCAGGTGGGCTCCGGGGACCTGGGAACCTCGATCAAGTACCAGCTCCCGGTCACCGACCTGATCATCCAGAGGCTGCCCACCACCGTTGAGCTCAGCTTCTTTGCGCTGCTGTTCGCGGTCTCCGTGGGCATCCCCCTCGGAATCGTGTCCGCGTACAAGCGCAACTCCGGCATCGACGTCGCGACCATGATGTTCGCGAACCTGGGCTATTCGACGCCCGTGTTCGTGCTCGGCCTGGTCCTCGCGTTCGCCTTCGCCATCCTGCTGAAGGGGACTCCGCTGGCACTCCCTCCGTCGGGCCGCCTCAGCACCGGCGTGGAGGTGCGCACGCTCATCGAGGTCTGGCACCTCGAGGGCGTCCAGGGCGTTCCGCGGGTGCTGCTGGACTTCTTCTCCGGGATCTACACGCTGACCGCGCTGGTCACGTTCCAGGGCAAGGCCTTCGTCGACGCGCTGCGGCACCTCATCCTGCCTGCGGTCGCGCTCGGGACGATCCCGCTTGCGATCATCGCGCGGATCACCCGCTCGAGCCTGCTCGACGTGATGGGCCAGGACTACATCCGCACCGCCCGTGCGAAGGGCCTCGGCGGCCGCCTCGTGCTGATGCGCCATGCGTTCCGGAACGCGGTGCTGCCCGTCGTGACGATCATCGGGCTCCAGATCGGCCTGCTTCTCGGAGGGGCGGTGCTCACCGAAACCATCTTCAACCTGTCGGGCGTCGGCAAGACCGTGTTCGAGGCCATCCAGAGCCGTGACTACGTCGTGATCCAGGGGTTCACGCTGGTGATCGCGGTCGGCTTCCTGATCGTCAACCTGATCGTGGACCTGTCCTACGCCGTGCTTGACCCGCGGCTGAGCCTCCGATGACGGCCACCGCGGACGCCCTGAGCGAGGCCAAGGACGCCCTCGCAGCGACCGGCGACGGCCGCCTCTGGCGTGACTCGCTGCGCAGCCTGCTGCGGCAGCGCTCGGCGCTCGTGGGCATGGCGATCCTGCTGTTCCTCGCGGCCATCGCCCTGTTCGCGCCCCAGCTCGCGCCCTTCGACCCGGACAAGCCCCTTCTCGGCGTGGAGGAGGGCGTCACCGCCGCCGCCGCCCCCTGCATCCACTTCCTTGGCTGCCCGGCGATCCAGCCGGAGCACTTCATGGGCACGGACAGCAACTTCCGCGACGTGCTGAGCCGGATCATCTTCGGCGCCCGCATCTCGCTGGTGATCGGCTTCATCACCGTCGGGCTGGCGATCCTGGTGGGCGCGGCCCTGGGTGCGGTGGCCGGCTACGCCGGGGGGTGGCTTGACACGCTGATCATGCGGATCATGGACGTGCTCCTGGTGTTCCCCTCGCTCCTGCTGGCGATCCTGCTCGTGACCGTGCTCGGCCGGGGGCTCTTCAACGCGCTGCTCGCGATCGCGATCGTGGCGATCCCGGTCTATGCCCGGATCATGCGTGCCTCGGTGCTGTCGGTCCGTGAGCAGGACTTCGTGACGGCCTCACGCGCCCTCGGTGAATCCTCGACTGGCATCCTGGTGCGCCGCATCCTGCCCAACTCGCTGACCCCGATCGTGGTTGCCGGCACGCTCGGCATCGGCGGAGCCATCCTCGACGTGGCGGCGCTCTCGTTCATCGGCCTCGGAGCGCAGCCGCCCACGGCGGAGTGGGGCTCGATGATCGGCAAGGAGCTGAGCCGCGTCTTCGCCGCGCCGCACCTGCTGCTGTTCCCCGGCATCGCCCTGTCGCTCACGGTGCTCGCATTCAACCTGGTCGGCGACGGCCTCCGCGACGCGCTGGACCCGAGGCTGGACCGTTGACCGACGCCGGCGGCCAGCGCACCGGCGATCTGGCCGCGGACGTGCCGATGGCCGGCGCCTCGGTGGTGGCCATGGACGAGACGTCCGTCCAGGAGATGCTCCCCTCAGCGCTGGAGAGCAAGCCCGTCGGGGAGATGCTCCTCGAGGTACGCAACCTCCAGACGTCCTTCAAGACCCGTGGCGGCGTGATCAAGGCCGTGACCGGCGTGGACCTGTGGATTCGCCGCGGGGAGATCCTCGGCCTGGTCGGCGAGTCCGGCTGCGGCAAGAGCGTCACCTCGCTCTCGATCCTCGGCCTGCTCGGCCGCAATGCGAAGGTCGAAGGCGGGCCCGTGCTCTTCGACGGCAAGGACCTGCTCTCCCTCCGCGAGAGCGAGCTCCGCGAGCTGCGCGGCGACCGCATCACGATGATCTTCCAGCAGCCGACCTCGGCGCTGAACCCCGTGATGGACGTCGGCTTCCAGGTCGGTGAGGTGCTCGAGGTGCACCGGCACATGAAGCGCAAGGCGGCGCGGAACCGGGCACTCGAGCTGATGCGGATGGTCGGCATCCCGGACCCCAAGCGGCGCATCGATGCCTACCCCCACGAGATGTCGGGCGGCATGGCGCAGCGCGTGATGATCGCCATGGCGCTCGCCTGCGAACCGGAGCTGCTCATCGCGGACGAGCCGACCACCGCGCTCGACGTCACGATCCAGGCGCAGATCCTGGACCTCATGCGCAACCTCCAGCGGGAGACCGGGACGGCGATCATCCTCATCACCCACGATCTGGGCGTGGTCGCCGAGATGTGCGACCGCGTGGCGGTCATGTACGCGGGCGAGATCGTCGAGCAGACGGACGTCCGGACGCTCTTCGCGGATCCCAAGCATCCCTACACCCGCGGCCTCATCGATTCCGTGCCGGTCCCCGGCCGCATCAAGCCGCAGCTGGACATGATCCCGGGCAACGTGCCGAACCTGATCTCGCTGCCGCCGGGCTGCCGGTTCGCGCCGCGCTGCACGACGCGAGTCGAGTACGGCAACGTCCTTGCCGAGTCGCTGCACCCCGACCTGCGCGAGGTCGCTCCCGCCCACGACGTCCGCTGCTGGCTCTACCACACGGTCGACGGCGGCCTGCGGCCCGATCCGCGCCTGTACCCGGACGCGCCGGTCGCCTTGGGTGGCGCCGCGTCAGGCGCGAGCCCCAGATGACCGCGAGGCTCGTCGGATGAGCGGGAGGCCCGGGACCGCGGAGCGGATCCGCTTCGAGAGCGGCGCGGAGATCATCGACGTGGGCCGCGGCGCGGATCCCGCCAAGGTCGGCGGAGACGCGCCGCTGGTGGAGATCCGCGGCCTGGTCAAGGTGTTCCCGATCCGCGGCGGCATCCTCCAGCGGACCATCGGGCAGGTGCGCGCGGTGGACGGCGTGGACCTGCGCATCAACCGGGGAGAGACGCTGGGCCTCGTCGGCGAATCCGGCTGCGGCAAGACCACCGTCGGGCGACTGCTGCTCCGCCTGATCGATTCGACCGCCGGCCAGATCGTCTACGACGGACGGGACATCACCAAGCTGCGCGGCCGCGCCCTCCAGCCGTACCGTCGCCGCATGCAGATCATCTTCCAGGACCCGTACGCGTCCCTGGACCCGCGCACGCCGATCGGGGACAGCATCGGTGAGGGTCTGCGCATCCATAAGCTCGGCAACAGCAAGGAGCGCCGCCAGCGCGTGGCGCGGATGATGGACCTCGTCGGCCTCCAGCCGTACCACGCACGCCGCTACCCCCATGAGTTCTCCGGCGGCCAGCGCCAGCGCATCGGCATCGCCAGGGCGCTCGTCCTGGAGCCGGAGCTGGTCGTCTGTGACGAGCCCGTCTCGGCGCTCGACGTGTCCATCCAGGCGCAGGTGCTGAATCTCCTGCGGTCCCTCCAGCGGGAGCTCGGCCTCACCTTCCTGTTCATCGCGCACAACATGGGCGTGGTCGAGCACATCAGCGACCGGGTGGCCGTCATGTACCTCGGCCGCGTCGCCGAGCTCACCGACCGCGACCGCATGTACAAGGACCCGCGACACCCCTACACGCAGGCCCTCATGAGCGCGATCCCCGTGCCGGACCCGAAGCTCCGGCGCCAGCGGATCATCCTGTCGGGCGACGTCCCCAGCCCGGTCAACCCGCCTTCCGGCTGCAACTTCCACCCGCGCTGCTGGCTCCGCACCCGCCTGGACGAGCCGTCGGTCTGCAGCGACGACATCCCGCCCCTCCGCGAGCTCGGCGGCAACCACCTGGTCGCCTGCCACTTCGCCGAGCGCAGCCGCGAGGAGCTCAACCGGGCCGGCTCCGAGGCCGTCAAGACAGCCTGAGCCTCGCCCCGCTCTCGGCCTAAGGCTCCTCCTGGTCGCGGGCGCCGGCGGGGGCCGCTGCCGAGGTCCCGCCGTGCTGTCCGCCTGAGGTCTCGCCCCGCTCTCGCCGCCGTGGGCGGCCCGCGGACCGGCTCGGATCGCGCCCAATGCGAATCCCGGTAGCGTTCGCGCCCCGATGTGCCGGGCAATCGCGCCGAACGCCATCCCTCGTGGCGTTAGGTGCCGAAAACGGCCGAATCAGGGCCTCCGGGCCTCACACGCGCCCTCGTCGGGAGGCTAACGCTACAGCCACTGCCGTTTGACCCGAAGCGACCTTGGGCGGCCGTCAGACGCGGTTTGGTGTGCAACCCACGGTGCAAGCTGGACGCTAGAGGTGGCCCCAAACGTCCCGCGCCGACCGCGCCGACCCGGCCGGGGCCCTACTTCACGTAGTGCTTCTGCATCTCGATAGCCTTGTTGGCCAGGTCGACGATCAGCGTCCGGATGGTCGCGTAGCGGCCGAGCGCGTCGCCCAGCTGCTGCGAGGCGGTCGTGACCCCTCCCCCGTCACCGGCGCGGAGCGCCTTGGCCAGGGCGAGCGACGAGGTGTTGATGTCGGCGAGGACCGGCACGTATGCCGTGCCCGCGGCCTTGGTCTCCGGGTACGTGGTGAGCTTCTGGGCGTTCGCGATCGACGGCCCGGCGAGCTGCGCCAAGCCGTCCGCCGCCGTCAGCATCAGCGCCGGGTCGGACGTCTCCACGGCCTTGTTCAGGTCCGTGCCAGCCTTCTTGATCTCGTTGTCGAGCGCCGCCAGCGCGATCGTGGCGCTGATGACGTCCGCGGGCCAGATGGTCACGTTCGGGTCGACGGCGCCGCGGGTCGGCGACGCGTTCGGCGCACCCGTGGGCGCGGACTGGCCGCCGCAGGCCGCGACCGCAATCAGGGCGGCGAGACACAGCGCCACCAGCGTCCCATCGGAGCCTGAGCGCGACCGCTGCGTGTGCGCCGCCGTCCTGGCGGCAGTCGAGCCGAAACGAACCATGGAGCCTGCCTAGGCTTCCTCGTCCGAGGCGACGGCCGTGGCCGTGCGGGACTGCGTGCGCGCGGCACTCTGGACGGTCTCCGGCGTGACCTCCTCGGCCCAGTGGCACTTCACCATGTGGCCGCCGCCGAAGTCCCGCAGCGGCGGGTCGACCTGCACGCAGTTCTCCGGGTTACCGAGCTTCTCGCGAAGCCAGCAGCGAGTATGGAAGCGGCAGCCGCTGGGTGGCGCAGCCGGCGACGGCAGGTCACCCTTGAGCACCAGCCGTTTCGGGCGGACACGCGGGTCGGCGCGCGGGATGGCGGAGAGAAGCGCCACGGTATACGGGTGCCGCGGCTCCCGGTAGAGATCCTCCACGGTGGCCAGCTCGTGGACCTGTCCCAGATACATCACGGCAACCCGGTCGCTGAAGTACTCGACGACCGACAGGTTGTGGCTGATGAAGAGGTAGGTCAGGTCGTATTCCTTGCGCAGGTCGAGCAGCAGGTTGAGGATCTGCGACTGGATCGAGACATCGAGCGCGGAGACCGGCTCGTCGCAGACGATGAACTCGGGGTCCAGCGCGAGCGCGCGGGCGATGCCCAGGCGCTGCCGCTGGCCGCCCGAGAACTCGTGCGGGAAGCGCCGCGTGTAGGACTTGCGCAGGCCAACGGCGTCGAGCGTCGTCTCGATCTTCTTGACACGCTCCTTGCCGCTCTTCATGCCCTGCGCGATGAGGCCCTCGCCGATGATGTCGCTGACGGGCATCCGCGGGTTGAGCGACCCGAACGGGTCCTGGAAGATGATCTGCATCCGTTTGCGGACCGGGCGCATCCTGCTGCTCTTCCAGCCGGTGATGTCGGTCCCGTCGAACGTGACGCTGCCGTCGGTCGGCGGGAGCAGCTGGAGCACCGTCCGTCCCAGTGTGGTCTTGCCGCAGCCGGACTCTCCGACGAGCGCGAAGATCTCGCCCTTTTTGACGTCGAAGTCCACCCCGTCGACCGCGAAGACCGTGCCGACCTTGCGACGCAGGAAGCCGCCGTAGATGGGGAAGTGCTTCTTCAGGCCGCGGATCTGCAGCAACGGACGCCCGTCGTCGACGGCCGTGCGCGCGGCCAGGGCGCGAGCCTCGAGCGCACGCTCGGAGCTCGTGGGGGCCTGAGGCACGAACGACCGCTCGTTCACGGCGCCTTGCGGCGGAGGCGCTCCCCCGGTGGACGGCGTTTGCATGCCGGAGTCCATCAGCCGGCCTCGAGGACGGCCGTTGGAGCCGAGTGCATGACGTGTTCCTCCACGCGCTTTCGATCAGCCTCCATGATCGGAAGCCGCGCGGCGCCTTCCGGGGTGTGCAGATGGCAGCGGGCGATCTGCCCGCGTGGTCCGGCCGGGTAGAGATCCGGCGGCACGGTCCTGCAGCGCTCCCACGCGTAGGGGCAACGCGGCTCGAACCGGCAGGCCGGGGGCATATGGAATGGTGACGCAACCGCACCCTTGATGGCGTGGAGGCGGCCGCCCCGCTTCTCGACGCCGGGGATCGACTCGATCAGGCCCAGGGTGTAGGGACCCTTCGGCTCGATGAGCACGTCCTCGACGGTGCCCTCTTCGTGGACCTGGCCCGCGTACATCACCACGACCTTCTGGACCATCTCCGCGATGACGCCGAGGTCGTGGGTGATCAGCATGAGCGCCGAGTTGGTGCGGGCCTGGATCTCCTTCAGCAGCTCCAGGATCTGCGCCTGGATGGTCACGTCGAGGGCCGTGGTCGGCTCGTCCGCGATCAGCAGCTTCGGCTCGCAGGAGAGCGCCATGGCGATCATGACGCGCTGGCGCATGCCGCCGGACATCTCGTGCGGGTACTGCTTGACACGGCGGTCCGGGTTGGGGATGCCGACCAGTCGCAGCGCCTCGATCGATCGGTCCCAGGCCTCGCGCTTGCCGACCTTCAGGTGCTGGCGGACCTGCTCGGCGATCTGGTCGCCGACGGTGAAGACCGGGTTGAGGCTGGTCAGGGGCTCCTGGAAGATCATCGCGATCTCGCTGCCGCGGAGCAGCCGCATCTTGCTGATCGGCATGGAGAGGATCTCCTTGCCGTCGAACCAGACCTCGCCGGAGGCGATCTCCGCCGGCGGGATGTCGAGGAGCCGCATGACGGTCAGCGCGGTCACGCTCTTGCCCGAGCCGGATTCACCCACGATGCCGATCGACTCGCCCCGCTTCAGGCTGAAGCTGACGCCGTCGACGGCCTTTACGACGCCGTCCATGGTGTGGAAATGGGTTCGCAGGTCGCGGACGTCCAGCAGGACATCGTCGGGCGGCGGCGCACTTGCGACCCGGCCGGACGGCACGGTGTCCGGCCGCGGAGCCGTGGCGGTCACGCCTTCGACCGCGGATCGAGCGCGTCGCGCAGGCCGTCACCGACGAAGTTGACCGCGATGACCGTCAGCACGATCGCAAGGCCGGGGAATGCCGGCCACCACCAGTTGCCCCGCAACAGGTAGTCCTGCGCGGCGGTGAGGATGTTGCCCCACGTCGGCGTCGTCGGGTTGATGCCGAAGCCGAGGTAGCTGACGAAGGCCTCCGCGATGATGTTGCCGGCCACGATCAGGCTGGCCACGACCACGATCGGGCTGATCGCGTTCGGCAGGATGTGCCGGAAGATGATGCGCGCGTCACCGACCCCGACCGCACGGGCGGCCTCCACGAACTCCTGCTCGCGCAGCGACAGGAACAGGCTGCGCACCAGGCGCGAGACCCCCATCCAGCTGAAGAGCCCGAAGATCGCGACGATCAGGAAGACGTTGCCGTTCCCGAAGAAGCGGCTGGCGACGAGGATCAGGAAGAGCAGCGGCAGCGACAGCATCACGTCCACGATGCGCATCAAGAAGTTGTCGATCCGGCCGCCGAAGTAGCCCGCGATGGAACCGACGAAGGTGCCCAGCAGGACGCCGATCGTCATGCTCACGAAGCCGACCATCAGCGAGGTGCGGGCGCCGTTGACGACCAGCTGGAAGACGTCGCGCTGGAGGCCTCCCGTCTCGCCGAAGAGGTGCGTCAGGGAGGGAGGCCGCCCGTTGGACGCGATCACGTCCGGGACCGGCACCTTGTTGAACTCGAACGGCAGGAAGATCGGTCCCGCGATGGCCGCAAACGCGAGGACGACCAGGATCCCGAGGCCGATCATGGCCATGCGGTGCTTGCGGAACTTGCGCCAGGCCAGCTGCCACTGGCTCAAGGAGACGAGGCCGACCTCGTAGTCCACGCCGCTGTCGTCGGGGCGGATATCCGGCGACAGCCGGTCGACGGCAGTCCCTTCGGCAACGATCCGCATCTGCTCGGACATCGATCGAAACCTCAGTACTTGATGCGAGGATCGACGAAAGCGTACGCGACGTCGGCGATCAGGTTTGCCAGCACCGTCACCAGCGCGGCGATCAGCAGCAGGCCCATGAGCGTCGGATAGTCGAAGTTGCGCGTGGCGTCGATGGTGAGGTTGCCGATCCCCGGCCAGTTGAAGATGGTCTCGGTCACGATGGCGCCGGTGAACAGGAACGGGATCTCCAGCCCGATGTTGGTCACCACCGGCAGCATCGCGTTGCGCAGCGCATGGCGGAAGATCACGACGCGGCCCGGCAGTCCCTTCGCGCGCGCAGTGCGCACGTAGTCCTGGCTCATGGCCTCGAGCATGCTCGCTCGGACGAAGCGGCTGTCACCGGCGATGTTCACCACCACGAGCGTGATCACCGGCATGATCAGGTGCTTCCCGACATCCAGGATCGCATCGATGGGGTGGCCGGCGAAGTACTTCCAGTACAGGTCCGTGCCGAACGGCGGCGAGAGGCGGCTGTTGATCATGCCCTGTGCCGGGAGGATGTCTAACCCGGGACCGGCGAATGTGAAGATCAGCATCAGGCCGAGCCAGAAGGTGGGCATGGCGTAGCCGATATAGGCGAAGATCGTCGCCGCTTGGTCGAATAGCGAGTACCGACGTATCGCGGCGTAGACGCCGATGAAGAGCGCCAGCGCGATCCAGATGAACAGGGCGGACCCGGCCAGGATGATCGTCGGCAGGACGGCCCGCTGGATCTGGCTCACGACCTTCTCCCCGGTGGAGATGCTGATCCCCAGGTCCCCGTGGAGGATGCCGTTCGTGCCCCCGCCGAACGCGGCCGGCAGGAAGTGGGGCACGCCACTGTCGCTCAGGAATGCGTTCGGCCTGGGGAAGATCACCAGGAACGTTCCGTCGACCGACGGGTTGCAGAAGCCCATCCAGCGGCAGTACTGCACTGGAATGGCCTGGTCGAGGCCCCATGCCTTCTTGAATTTTTCGCGGTCCGCGAGCGTCACGCGCGGGTTGTTCGCGAAGCGCGCGGTCGGCCCACCGGGCGCCGCAAGCAGGATCGCGTAGACCACGATCGTGATCCCGATCAGGACCGGTATGGCCTGGAGAACGCGGCGAATGATGTACTTGGCCATCGATGTCAGTCCCCGGAGCGCGTCCCTGGGAAGTTCGTCGAGCCCGAGAAACGGTCAGGCCGCCATGCGGCCGTGAATGGTACGAGCCCGGCGTGGATAGCGCTCGGGGCGCCCAAAAGGGCGCCCCGAGCGTGTCGCTGGTCGGTCGTAGACCTTCCGTCTAGCCCCCGTTCTTGAAGAACCAGTGCTGGACGTTCCACATGGGCCCGGCCGAGGTCGGGTTGCCCGTGAAGTTCTCGATCTTGGGGTTGGCGAG
The DNA here is from genome assembly GCA_034667005.1 of Chloroflexota bacterium. Taxonomy (GTDB): domain Bacteria; phylum Chloroflexota; class Limnocylindria; order Limnocylindrales; family CSP1-4; genus JAFMJV01. The sequence continues at coordinate 34,523 of JAXDKU010000090.1, read as the reverse complement.
GTAGACCTCCTTGCGGAAGTACAGCGGCACCTCGATGGTCTTTTCCACGTAGACCTTCTGGAAGGTCGCCATGGCGTCCTTCACCACTCCGAAGTTGACCGTGTTCTTGACCGCCTGAAGGGCGGCGTCGAGGTCAGGGTCGATCACGTGGCCGTCGTTCGAGCCGTTGGGCTCGATCTGGCTGGAGTGGTAGGTCGCGTAGTTCGCGACCGGATCCAACGGCACGGAGAACGCGTGCTCTGCGAAGTCGTAGTTGTACCGCGACAGGGCGCAGGGGGTCGTGTCCGTGGACTCGTTGTAGGTGGCGAAGATGTCAGACGGGCTCACCGGGCTGATGACCACGGTGACGCCGATCTGGTTGAGGAAGCCGGACACCATGGCCAGCGTGTCCTGACGGACCTGCCGGGTGGTGGTGCACGCCTCGATGCGGGCATCGACCTCGTCCGCATCCTTGGTGCCGTTTGCATTGGCATCGAAGAAGCGAAGGCCGGTGGCCTCGTTGACGATCCAGTTGGCCGCGTCGAGGGCGGCACCGGCGGCCTCCAGGTCCTGCTTGGGCTCCTCGGTGGGGGCCACGTAGAACCAGGCGTTCGGCGAGACGTTGGTCTGGCCGAGTGCCGCGTTGCCGGCCAGCAGCCGCGTGTTGATGTCGTCCTTGTTCAGCGCAAGCTTGAGGGCCTGGCGCATCGCAGGGTCGGACATCGGGCAGAGGCCGCCGCGGGTGGGCTGAAGGATCAGCGAGCAGCGATCCGCGAACCAGTTCGGGCGCAGGAACTCGTACGTGAGCGAGGTCAGCGCGACGACCTTGTTCAGGCCCTCGAGGTTCGGGAGGTCAGCGTCGTTCAGGTCAGTCGCGATGTCGTACTCGGGGTTGTTGCCCTGGTACGCCGCGATCATGGCACCGGCGTCGCCGTACCACTTGAAGGTCACCGAGTCCAGGTAGGCGGGCCCACCCGTAATGGCGTCCTTGTAGTTTTCGTTGCGAACGAGGTCCAGCTCCTGGCCGGGCACGTTCTGGGCGAACTTGAACGGTCCCGACACCGGGATGTTCGGGAGCGCGTCGTTGTTCCAGGGGGTACCGGCGATGAAGTCGGCCATCGTGAAGGCGCTGTTGTACGCGCGCTGGAGCGGGACGAAGAGCAGTCCGAGGTAGCCCTCGTACATGGACTTCATGTGCCACACCATGTCGACGTCCGACGGGCACTCCACGATCAGGTTGCGGTCGGCCTCGGTCACCGCCAGCTTCACGTCGTTGGCGGGATCCTCGTCGGTGTTCTCCGGCAGGGCGGCGTTGGCGGCCGCACGGGCCAGGTAGTCGTCGGTCATGTAGCCGGACTTGCCGCCGTAGAGGCTGACGTTGTCCGGGTCCTGGATCCACTCGGTCGTGTACTTGTAGTCATCGCAGGTCAGAGGGGTCCCGTCCGACCAGAGCAGGCCGGCGCGGAGCTTCCACGTGATCGTCACGCAGTCGCCGTTGGCGCCGGGAACCTGGACGCCACCGTTGTCGGTGGTCGGGATCGACTCGGCCTGGTCGGGTGCGTACTTGAAGTCATCGGTCGACGCGATCAGTCCACCCTGGGTGGCCGCATTCACGTTCGCCTCGGTGACCTGGCCGTTGTAGTACGGGTTGAACAGGTTGGCTTCCTGCCAGTCGGCGAAGATGACGCTGCCGCCCGGCGAGCCTTCCTTGAAGCGATCCCGATAGGTGGTCGCCTGGAGGTCCGGCTTCTCGCCGGACGTCTCTCCGAGCTCGCACACCACGGGCGCGGCAGTCGCGCCGGGCGTCTCGGCCGGCGTCTCCGCGGGGGTCTCGGCCGGGGTCCCCGCGGGCGTCTCGCCCGGGGTTGCCGCAGCAGTCTCAGCCGGGGTCGACGCGGGCGTCCCGGTCGCGGCTGGGGGATTGGTGACCGTCGTGGTCTGTCCCGGTGTCACCACCGGGCCTGTCGTCGGCGTCGCGCTGGTACACGCGGCTGCCACAAGAAGCAGTGAGGCCCATAGTCCAAGGCCTCGGCGAGTCCGCAGACTCATTGGCGTCCTTCCTCCTCTGTCCAGCGTCGAACGGCCGGATCGCGCTCGATCGCACAGGCTCCCGGTGGCCAACCCGCATACGCGCACGCACGCGAACGTTCTCCCACGAGTGGCCCAAAGGTGGCCGCATTATAGGTACGGCGTGACAAACGCTGTCAAGGCGACGCGAGCGTGGCCGGCGGGCTCCCCAAAGGTCCCCTCAAGCGGCTCACGGAGCGCGGAGCGACCACGATTCGAGGTTCCACCAGAAGTTCGGCGCGGCCGGATCGACGGCACGATCCCCCAGCGACACGCGATCTGTAAGGGCACTGAAAGCCGTGTCGTACCAGATGGGCCACGCGGGCACGTCCCGGGCCAGGAGATCGCCGATCTGGCCGTAGAGACTCCGCCGTTTCTCGAGGTCCGTCTGGGCGCGCGCCTCGCCGATGAGCTGGTCGGCCTCTTTCGAGGCGTACCCGCCCGGGTTGTCGTCGGCGGGATTCTCCGCGCTCGTCGCGTGGGCGCTGGCGAAGCGCTGCACGTCGTGGTCCGGGTCGTCGCCCAGGTCCCGTGCCACGAGAACCGTGTCAAAGTCGTTCGGCCATTGGAGCTGCGCCAGCAGCAGGTCGCCGGTCAGGTCGAGCTCCCGTACCTCCAGCTCGATGCCGCATTCGGCGAGCTGCTGGGCGGCGCCCTCGGCGAACGCCAGCAGGTCCGCGCGGCTGGGGCGGACGGCGATGCTGCTGGTGAGGCGCTTCCCGGCCTTGGCGAAGATCCCGTCCGTGCCCCGCTTCCAGCCGGCGCCCTCGAGTGACGCGATCGAGCCCGCGACGTCGCGAGCCGCGGCCGCCGGAGCGGCCATGGACCACGCACCGGCGGATGTCGGCGTCTCCGCGACGATCGCCCGTCCACCCGTGGCGTCGGCCGCGAGCGCCCGCCGGTCCAGGCAGCCGGCGAAGGCCGCGCGTGTGACCGGATCCGCATAGACACGTCCGGGGCGGACGTTGAAGACGATGGTTCGCTCCGACGGCAGCGGCCGGGCAGCGACATGCACATTGGCTGCCGCCTCGAGCGCCGCCACGTTCTCCGGCTCCACGCGCAGCACCCAGTCCGCGTCGCCCGACAGCAGCGAGGTGGCGGCGACCGCCGGGTCCTTGACGATGCGGAGGACCACCCGCTTGATGCTCGGGCCGCCGCCGGACGGGTCTTGATTCGCGACCAGCTCCACGGCGTCGCCGGGCCGGTAGGAGTCGATTGCGTAGGGACCGCCCCCGAGCGGATGTGCCACCGGATCGAGCATGGGCAGCGCGGCTGCGACCTGGTCGGTGCCCGCTCCCGTGAGCACCTGGTCCAGCTCGGAGACGAGGTCCAGGAGCGAGCCGGAGTACGCCTCCGCGTCCACCTCGCCCGTCGGTCCGGTGAACCGCGCCTTGGGCGGCAGGCTCACGTCGGCGTCGGCGAGGAGCTTCTCCAGCGGCTGGGTGTAGTCGGAGAGCTGGCAGCCGAACGGCGGGACCTCGGTGAAGCACGCATCCTGGTTCGTGGCGTCGGAGATCTGCTCGACCTGCCGTCGCGGCGCCGTCGGATCCAGGCCGGCGGCCCCTGAGAGCAGCTCCGTGGTCGCGGAGCGGACGGCCGCCTGCGAGAGGATCGGCAGCTGCGCGAGCACCTGCGCGAGGAACGGGCTCGAGGGGCGGCGCAGCGTCACCGAGAGGGTCGCCTTGTCGGTGGCGCTTGCCTCGGAGAGGTCGTCGGCCGCGCCCGCGCAGACGTCACGGCCGAACGGGCACGCCGGCGAGGCGGCCAGCGCCAGCGAGAACGCCGCGTCGGAGGCCGTGATGGCCGCCCCGCCGCCGAAGCGCGCGTCGCGCAGCCCGATCGTCCAGGTCAGCCCGTCCGCCGAGACGACGGGCAGGTCCGAGGCGAGGTCCGCCTGCGGCCGGAGATGCTCATCGAGACGGTAGAGCCGGTCGTAGAGCAGATCGACGATCAGCCGCGTCGTGTCGTCGGCCGCGGGTGGGAGGAACCCCTGGGGATCCTCCGGCACGGCCACGATCAGCTCGTCGGGCGACCGCTGGGCAGGCGTCGGCACGGCGGTCCCAGCCGGCGTGGAGGGCGCCTCTGTCGGCAGGTCGACCGGCAGGCACCCCGAGCAGATGACGGCAAGAGCCGCCATGAGCGTCAGGGCCCGCGTCCTGCTCACCCGCTCATGACGGGCAGGGCGTCTCCGCTCCGGTCATGGGCCGCCAGTGCAGCTCTGGCTTGCGTGCCGCGGTCGCCTCGTCCAGCCGGCGCACCGGCGCCGTCACCGGCGCCGCATGGATCAGCTCCGGCGAGTGGCGGGCTTCATCGGCGATCGCGAGCAGGGCATCCGCGAAGGCATCGAGCGTCTCCAGGCTCTCGGTCTCCGTCGGCTCGATCAGCAGGCACTCGTCCACGATGAGCGGGAAGTAGATCGTGGGCGGGTGGTACCCGTAGTCGATCAGGCGCTTGGCCACGTCGAGTGTCCGGATGCCCGTCGCGTCCCGGAGCGGCCGCGCCGTGGCCACGAACTCGTGCTTGCAGGGGCCGTCGTAGGGCAGCTCGTACGCCTCCCCGACGCGCTTCCGCAGGTAGTTCGCGGCGAGCACGGCGTCCTCGCTCACCTCGACCAGGCCGCTGCCGCCGTGCGCACGGATATAGGTATAGGCGCGCACGAGGACCCCGGCACTGCCCTGGTAGGCGCGGACCCGCCCGATCGACGCGGGCCGCTCAGCCTCCCGCTCCAGGCGGTAGGAGCCGTCGTCATCGCGGACGATCATCGGCGACGGGAGGAACGGCGCCAGGTGCTTCCGGACCGCCACGGGACCCGCGCCCGGGCCACCTCCGCCGTGTGGCGTGGAGAACGTCTTGTGCAGGTTGAAGTGCATCACGTCGAAGCCCGCGCTCCCCGGGCGGAACTTGCCCAGCACGGCGTTCATGTTCGCGCCGTCCATGTAGGCCAGCGCCCCCGCGTCATGGACCGCGTCGAGCAGCTCGTGGATGCGCCGCTCGAAGAGGCCCAGCGTCGAGGGATTGGTCAGCATCACCGCCGCGGTCTTCGGGCCGAGCGCCGCGCGAAGCGCGTCCAGGTCCACGCCGCCGTCGGGAGCGGATGGCACGGTCACGGTGCGGAAGCCGGCCATCGACGCGGTGGCGGGGTTGGTGCCGTGCGACGAGTCCGGCACGATCACCTCCTGGCGCTCCGTGTCGCCACGGGAGAGGTGGTAGGCGCGGATCAGCAGGATGCCCGTCAGCTCGCCGTGTGCCCCGGCCGCCGGCTGGAGCGTGACCGCGTCCATGCCGCTGATCTCGGCCAGCATCTCCTGGAGCTCGAAGAGGAGCTCAAGCGTGCCCTGCGAGGCGGCGTCGGGCGCGAGCGGGTGGAGCGCCGCGAAACCCGGCAGCCGGGCCGCCCACTCGTTGATCTTGGGGTTGTACTTCATGGTGCAGGAGCCGAGGGGGTAGAAGCCCCCGTCCACCGAGTAGTTCAGGTGCGACAGGTTGACGAAGTGCCGGATGACCTCCGGCTCATTGAGCTCCGGCAGGGCCGGCGGCTCCGCGCGGCGCTGGGACATCGGGATTCCGTCCAGCGCGTCCTTCGGCGGGTGCGGGATCTTGTCCCCTCCCCGGCCCGCGCGAGACAGCTCCGCGAGCGTGTACTGGAGCATGGCGCCGACTGCGCGGCGCGGTCCCAGCGTGCCCTCGGGCGTGACCCGGTCCGGAAGGTGCGCCAGCGCCCGGGCGACGATGTCCGCGGCCTCCGCCTCGGCCGCCTGGGCCGCAGCGGGGCGCTCGAGCGTCTCGGTCATGCGAGCACCTCGCCGAGAGCCGTCGCGAACCGCTCGATCTCCTCATGCGTGGTGACCTCGGTGGCACACACGAGGAGCGCGTCGCTCAGCTCGGGGTCGTCCGGGTACCAGCGCGCGAGGGCCAGGCCGGCGAGTACCCCGCGGTCCAGCAGCTCCCCGTGGACCCGCCGCGCGTCCGGGACCCGCACGCAGAACTCGTTGAGGTATGGAGCCGAGTGGAGCCGGGGCGCACCCGCGGCTGCCAGGGCCTTCTCGAGCCGGCGTGCCGCCGCCGCGCCGCCTGCGGCCACGTCCCGCAGGCCGTGCGGCCCGATGACGGCCAGGTAGGTCGTGGCAGCCAGCGCGCAGAGGGCCTGGTTCGTACAGATGTTGCTGGCCGCCTTGTCGCGCCGGATGTCCTGCTCGCGGGCACGCAGCGTCATCACGTAGGCGCGCCGGCCCTCCAGGTCCAGCGTCCGCCCGACGAGGCGACCGGGGATCTGGCGGATCAGCTCCTGGGTCGTGGCCAGCACGCCCAGGTACGGACCGCCGTACTGCGGCGAGATCCCGAGAGGCTGGCCCTCCCCCGCCGCGATGTCCGCCCCGTACTCACCGGGGGTGGCGAGCACGGCGAGCGAGACGGGCTCGACGATGGCCACGAACCGCGCGCCGGCGCCATGCGTGAGGCGCGCCGCCTCGGCCATCTCCTCGAGCACGCCGAACGCGTTCGGCTGGCCGAGCATCACGCCGGCCACCGGCTCGCCCTCGCTCAGGGCGCGCTCCAACGCACCGAGGTCGGTGGTCCCGTCGGGGTTCGTCGGCAGCTCCTCGAGGCGATGCCGGCCGCCGGAAAGGTAGGTCCGGGTCGTGTCGACGTAGTGCCGGTGCACGGCACGGCTGACGAGCACCCGGTCCCGCCCCGTCGCGCGGATCGTCATCAGGGCCGCCTCGGCCGTGGCCGCCGCGCCGTCGTAGTGGGAGGCCGAGACGACGGGCAGGCCCGTCAGCTCGGCGAGCAGCGACTGGTACTCGAAGATGGTCTGGAGCGTGCCCTGGCTGACCTCGGGCTGGTACGGCGTATACGCCGTGTAGAACTCGCCGCGCGACACCACCTGGTCCACCGCCGCCGGGATGAAGTGTCGGTACACGCCGGCGCCGAGGAAGCCCGCGAGACCGACCTGGTTCCTTGCCGCGAGGCGCTCGAGGCGGTGCGAGAGCAGCAGCTCGGGCTCCGGCGGGGGCAGGTCCAGCCCGTTCGCGCGGACCGAGGCCGGGATGTCCTCGAAGAGCACGGCGACCGAGTCGATGCCGAGCGCGGCGAGCATCAGCGCGCGGTCGTCGGTCGTGTGGGGTCCGTACGGCATGTCTTCTCTCGTCCGGTTGTCGGTTCTCGTCCGCTGGCCAGTCGTGCGCCCGGTCAGCCGCCCGCGATCTGGGCGCGATAGGCGTCCGCGTCGAGGAGCGCCTCCGTGGCGGCCGGGTCGTCCATCCGCACGCGCAGCATCCAGCCATCGCGGTACGGGTCGCTGTTCACAAGCTCGGGGGAGCCGGTGAGCGCGTCGTTGACGGCGACGACCTCGCCGGCGACGGGCGCATAGAGATCGCTCGCCGTCTTGACCGATTCGATGACGCCGAAGCTGGCGGACTTCTCGAGGCGCTTGCCGACCCCGGGCAGCTCCACGAAGACGATGTCGCCGAGCTCGTCGGCGGCATAGGCCGTGATGCCGATCACGCCCTCGTCACCTTCCCGGCGCAGCCACTCGTGATCCTTGGTGTAGCGCAGCTCCTCGGGCACCTCGACGGTCATCCGGCATCTCTCCGCTGGGGCCGGGCGCGGCCTGTCGGTCCGCGCGCGGCGAACCCGTCGAGATCATCACGACGGGCGCTTGTAGAAGGGCAGTGGCACCACCTCGGCCGGCACGCGCGAGGCACGAACGCCGACGTCCAGCATGGTACCCGGCGCCGCCGCGTCGGGCGGGACGTAGGCCATCGCGATGGCGCGGCCAAGCGTCGGCGAGAGGGTTCCACTGGTCACGATGCCGCTGATCGCGTCATCCGACGCGCGGTGGACGGGGTAGCCGTGGCGCGCGATGCCGCGATCCCGGAGCTCGAGGCCGACCAGGGTCTTGCGCGGCCCGCGTGCCTCGGCCAGTTCCAGCGCGGCGCGCCCGACGAAGTCCCCGGCCTTCTCGAGCTTGACCACGCGGCCGAGGCCGGCCTCTCCGGGGAGCGTGTCGCGATCCAGCTCGTTGCCGTACAGCGCCATTCCCGCCTCGAGCCGCAGCGTGTCGCGGGCACCGAGCCCCGCAGGCACGAGACCCGCCGCCGAGCCGGCCTCCATCAGGGTCCCCCACAGTGCCGGAGCGGCGTCCCAGTCGACGAAGAGCTCGAAGCCGTCCTCACCGGTGTAGCCCGTCCGGGCGACCCAGGCATCGACGCCGTCGACCGTGCCGTGCGCGATCGCGTAGTACTTGAGCGACGCGAGGTCCACGTCGGTGAGCGGCTCGAGGATGGCGCGCGCCTCCGGTCCCTGGACGGCGATCAGCGACGTCCGCAGCGACGCGTCGTCCAGCGTTGCCTGCCGCCCCGCCAGCCGGTCACGGATCGCGGCCGAGACGGCGCGCGCGTTCGACGCGTTCGGCACGACGAGGAACGTGTCGTCGGCCGTCCGGTAGACGATCAGGTCGTCGATGATCCCGCCGTCCTCCGCCACGATCATCGAGTAGTGCGCGCGGCCGACGGCGAGGCGGGCCGGGTCGCTCACCAGCGCGTAGCCGAGGGAGTCCCCGGCCTGTGGGCCGCTGATCCACAGCTCGCCCATGTGCGACAGGTCGAACAGACCGGCGCGCGACCGGACCGCGCGGTGCTCGTCGATGATGCCCTCGTACTGGACCGGCATCTCCCAGCCGGCGAAGTCGATCAGCCGCGCGCCTGCGGCGCGGTGCGCGTCGTACAGGGCCGTCCTGCGCGGCTCGGGTCCGGCTCCGGTCTCGGTCATGCCAGGCCGGCCAGCGGCAGAGCCCGCGCCACGATGTCGCGCTCCGTGGGAAAGCTCATGACCTGCTCGGCTTCGCCGAGGTCGAACCAGCGCACCTCGTCGAACTCGTGGTCGTGATGCGCAAGGCTCCCTCCTACGGTCTCCATCAGGAAGTAGTGGACGGTCTTGTGGATGCGCTTCCCCGACTGGACGAAGAAGTACTGGATCTGCCCGACCGGCGCCACGATGCGGACCTCCAGGCCGGTCTCCTCGGTCACCTCGCGTAGCGCCGTCTGCTCGGTCGTCTCGGTCCCGTCGGTGGCGGGGGTGCCCTTGGGCAGCGACCAGGTCACGCCGTCACGGTCGCGGCGGCGCTTGCCCAGCACGATCTGGTGCCGATCTCCGTCCTTGCGAACCACGATTCCCCCGGCCGAGGTGGCGCGAGCGGTCGGAAGTGGCGTGCGGGACGGGTTCCTCAGCCGCGCCACGGGGAAGAGCCGGACGACGCGGTTCCCCGTGCCACGGCGCGCGACGATCGCGTCCACCGGATGGGGGCATCCTGCGCCACGGCCTGTCTCATCTGGGAGCTGCGCGGCGCCCGCGGCAGAACCGCGCGGGCCGCCTGGCGGAGCGCCTTCAGCGGCTGGCGACGCGCCTCGGCGACCGACGCCGGAGACGGCTGCGACGGGGTTCGGAAGACGCGATGGAGGCCCAGATGGCGCTCCATCCGATGCGCGGGCGGCAGAACGAAGCGGGTCGTGGAACGTGCCGCTCGGATCGCCGCGACGCCATGGTGCATGAGCCGCATGGTACCGGTTCCACGAGCCGGCGCAATGGGCATCAAGGGTGATCGCCTCAGCTGCCGCGCCCCAGCAGCGCGCGGAGCTCATCCGCCCGTTCCGTTCCAAGGGCGCCGCGTGCCTCGGCGAGCGCGACCTCCCGATTGGCCGCCGCCGTGTACAGCTCGATCGCCCCGGGCGCGAGCCGGCGCATCGCGTCGAGGTGGCTGCGCACCGTGCCGACGTCGCCGCGCAGCAGCGGGCCGGTGAGCGCCGACGCGATCCCCAGCGACTCGGCGTTGGCCAGGGACTGCCGGATCAGCGGGCCGAAGATGGCCAGCGAGCCCGCTTCGTCGAGGCCGGCGCCACGACCGAGCTCGGCGATGGCGTCCAGCAGGCCGATGAAGCCGCCGGCGGCCAGCACGGCGGCCGCGTGATACGCGGGCTTGCCGCCCGGCGGAAGCCGCACCGGCTGCGCCCCGATGTCGGACACGAGCTCCGCCAGGATGCCCAGCAGCGACTCGTCGCCCTCAAGCGCCACGGTCGAGCCGGGCAGCGCGTCGAGCGAGCGGTCCAGGTCGGCGAAGGCGACCAGCGGATGGAAGCTGCCCGCGGATGTGCCGGCCGCCAAGGCCGGCGAGAGCACGTCGGCCGGCAGCGCGCCGCTCGTGTGGACGATCGCCTGGCCACCGTAGAGGCGCAGGTCGGCGACCACATCCGCGATCGCGTCGTCCGGAACCGTGAGGAACACGAGGTCCACGCCGTCGACCAGGTGCTGCGGCACCTCCACCGGCCGGGCGCTGGCCACGAGCCGCGTGAAGCGGCTGCGGCGGTCCGGGTCGCGGCTGGCCACGGCGTTGACCGGCCAGCCCGCGCGTGAGAACGCCACGCCGAGCGCGAGTCCGGCGTGCCCCGCGCCGACGATGCCGATGCGCGGCCGCCCGCTGGGATCCTCCGGCGGATGGGGATGCCGGTGTCCGACCGGGCCCGGGTGGTCGTGCTCGTGCTCGTGGACGTGCTCTCGGTCGTCGTCGTGTCCGTGCTCGAGCTCAGGTTCGCGCATCGGCCCATCGTGGCATGCGCCACGGGCTTCGGCGCGCCGCGGGTGAGGCGGCCCCGGGTTCCTGGCACACGAACGCGGCGTATACTCGATGGCAACCAGATCATGCGACCCGAGGCGGGCACACCCGCCAGGAGCCGTCCGGCCCGCGCCCGCGCGGGAGTGGAGGCCCGACCTCGATGAAGCAGCCCACCGGTACCCGTCCCGACCCCTTCGGCGCGCGCTCGCGCCTCCGCGTCGGCGACCGCGACGTCACCATCTACCGCCTCGATGGCGCCGGGCTCGCGGACCTGGATTCCGCCCCGATGACCGTGAAGGTCCTGCTCGAGAACGCCGTGCGCAACGTGGGCACGGACGCCGTCAGCGAGGCCGACGTCCGGACGCTGGCCTCGTGGCGGCCCGGCGAGCCTGCCGAGGCTGAGGTTCCATTCCTCCCCGCGCGCGTGCTGCTCCAGGACTTCACCGGCGTCCCGGCGGTCGTCGACCTTGCCGCGATGCGTGACGCGATGGCCGCGCTCGGCGGCGACCCGGCGCGCATCAACCCCCTCGTCCCGGCGGACCTGGTGATCGACCACTCGGTGCAGGTGGATCGCTACCGGACCCCGGACGCGTTCGCCTTCAACGTGGACCGCGAGTACGAGCGGAATGGGGAGCGCTACCAGCTGCTGCGCTGGGCGCAGGCCGCGTTCCGGGACCTGCGGGTCGTGCCGCCGGGAACAGGCATCGTCCACCAGGTGAACCTGGAGTACCTCGCCCAGGTCGTCGTGCTGCGGGACGTGGACGGCGAGCCGACCGCCTTCCCCGACACGCTCGTCGGGACGGACTCGCACACGACGATGGTCAACGCCCTCGGCGTCCTGGGCTACGGCGTCGGCGGCATCGAGGCGGAGGCCGTGCTCCTCGGACAGCCGCTCTACCAGCCGATGCCCCGGGTCGTCGGCGTGCGGCTCCACGGCCAGTTGCCGCGCGGCTCCACGGCCACGGACCTGGTCCTCGTGATCAGCCAGATGCTGCGCAAGCACGGCGTGGTCGGCGCGTTCGTGGAGTTCGCCGGGGACGGTCTCGCCTCGCTGGCGCTCGCGGACCGAGCCACGATCTCCAACATGTCGCCCGAGTACGGCGCGACCGCCGCGCTCTTCCCGATCGACGACGAGACCCTCACGTACCTGCGCCTCACCGGCCGCGAGGCCGATCACGTCGCGCTGGTGGAGGCCTACGCCAAGGAGATCGGCCTGTGGCGCCGGCCCGGTGCCGGCCCGGCCTTCGACGAGGCGCTCGAGCTGGACCTCTCCACCGTGGAGCCGAGCCTGGCCGGCCCGCGCCGCCCGCAGGACCGCGTCCTGCTCTCCGGCCTGCGCGAGAACTTCCGTGGCGCCTTCCCGTCGGACGTCCATGAGGGCGCCGACAGCCCGCTGGCGACCGAGGCGCACGAGCGCGAGGCGCACGCGCACGAGGCCGCGGCAACCTCCGTGGAGGAGGCCGCCGTCGAGTCATTCCCGGCCAGCGACCCGCCGTCGTTCGCCGAGAGCGAGGAGACCATCGAGCCCGCCTCGGAGCCCGAGCCGGAGCCCGTCGCTGCCGCCCCGACCTCGGATGCACCCGACGGCTACTACCGAGCGGTGACGGTCGACTTCGACGACGGCCGGTCAACGGTGCTGCGCACCGGGTCCGTGGTCATCGCCGCGATCACCAGCTGCACCAACACGTCCAACCCGACCGTGATGGTCGGCGCCGGCCTGCTGGCGCGTAACGCGATCCGGCGGGGCCTGACGGTGGGGCCGCAGGTCAAGACCAGTCTCGCGCCGGGCTCCCGAGCCGTCACCGAGTACCTCGCCGCCGCAGGGTTGATGGAGCCCCTCGAAACGCTGGGCTTCGGCCTGGTCGGGTTCGGCTGCACGACCTGCATCGGCAACAGCGGTCCCCTGGACGAGCCGATCGCGAAGGCGGTCGAGGAGCACGACCTCGTCGTGGCCGCCGTCCTCTCCGGCAACCGCAACTTCGAGGGGCGCATCCACCCGCTGGCACGCGCCAGCTACCTGGCGTCCCCGCCGCTCGTGGTCGCGTTCGCCCTCGCCGGGCGCGTGGACATCGATCTCACCACCCAGCCCCTCGGCCGCGACCCGGAGGGCCGGCCGGTGTTCCTCGAGGAGATCTGGCCGTCCCCGGAGGAGATCCGGGACGCCATTCGCGATTCGCTGGACCCGGCGCTCTTCCGGCGGATCTACGCGAGCGTCTTCGACGGCGACGACCGCTGGCGGGCGCTTCCCGTCCCGCTGGGCGACCGCTACGCGTGGGATGCGAGCTCCACCTACGTCGCGCGGCCGCCGTTCTTCGAGGGCCTCACGGCCGAGCCCGCTCCCGTGGCGGACATCGTCGGCGCGCGCGCCCTTGCGGTGCTCGGCGACTCGGTCACCACCGACCACATCTCGCCGGCGGGTTCCATCCCGGCCTGGAGCCCTGCCGGCCAGTGGCTCCAAGAGCACGGTGTGGCGCCGCTCGAGTTCAACAGCTACGGCGCCAGGCGCGGCCACCACGAGGTGATGATGCGCGGCACCTTCGGCAACATCCGGCTGCGCAACGCGCTGACCGAGCGCGAAGGGCCGTACACGACGCACCTGCCCTCCGGCGACGAGGCATTCATCTACGACGCGGCGATGCGCTACGCGTCGGAGGGCGTGCCGCTGGTGCTGATCTGCGGCCGTGAGTACGGCAGCGGCTCGTCGCGTGACTGGGCCGCAAAGGGCACGGTCCTGCTCGGGGTGCGGGCCGTGATCGCGGAGAGCTACGAGCGAATCCACCGCTCGAACCTGGTGGGCATGGGTGTCCTGCCGCTCCAGTTCCAGCCCGGCGAAAATGCCGCGTCCCTGGGGCTGACCGGGCGGGAGGTCTTCGACATCGTCGGCCTGGCAGCCGGCCTCTCGCCACGCCAGCGCATGCGCGTCCACGCGGTCGATGGGGACCAGGAGCGGTCCTTCGAGGCCATCGCGCGCCTCGACGGCCCGATCGAAGTCGATTACTACCGCCAGGGCGGGATCCTTCCGGCCGTGCTGCGGAGGCTGGCGGCGAGCTAGGCCCTACGCTTCCAGGCCGCTGCTGACGAGGCCGCGGGCGCGGGCGCATGCAGCCTCGGTGAAGGAGGAATGGTGGGCGATACTGGATTCGAACCAGTGACCCCACGGATGTGAACCGTGTGCTCTAACCACTGAGCCAATCGCCCGGGGCGTCGTCCCGGGCACTGCCGAGCGACGGGTCAAGTATCGCGGCACGGCCCGAAGACCGTCAACGAGGGGCGTCAGACGCGCGGGCGATGCCCGAAGAGCGCCCGGCCAACGCGGACCACGGTGGCGCCCTCCTCCACGGCCACCTCGAAGTCGTCGCTCATGCCCATCGACAGTCCCTGCCCGAGGGCGGGCATGGTCGCGCGCAGCCGCACCGAAAGCTCGGCGAGCGCCGCGAACGTGGAGCGCGCCTCCTCCGCCCGATCGACCGCCCGGCCGACCGTCATCAGGCCCCGGAGTTCCAGGCTCGACAGCTCGCCCAGCTCGTCGATCGCCTCCTCGATGGCGCGCGGCCCGAAGCCGGCCTTCTGGGGATCCGCGTCGACGTTGACCTGGAGATAGACCGGCAGGCGCGCCGCACGCGCGACGCCTGAGTCTGCCAGGCGGTCCAGGCGGCGTGCCAGGTCGAGCGAATCGACCGACTCGACCACGTCGAACAGCGTCACGGCTCGAGCCGCCTTGTTCCCCTGCAGGTGGCCGACGAGGTGCCACTGCACACCGGGCAGTCCGGCCACCTTGTCGGCGGCTTCCTGGACGCGGTTCTCTCCGAGGATGGTCAGGCCAAGCGCCGCGGCATCGTGGAGACGTTCGATCGGGACGGACTTCGAGATGGCCACGAGCTGGACTGAAGCCGGCTCACGGCCCGACCGCATGCACGCGTCGGCGATGCGGGCAAGGACGCGGTCGCGGGCGGCGGCGAGGGAGAGGTCCCCGGCCGATGCTTTCCCCGGCGCCTGTTCCCGGGGCGAGGAGTCCGCGGTCAGCGGTTCCGGCGCAGGAACGCCGGGATGTCGAGGTCCTCGAGCTCCTGGCCGCGCCGGTTGCCGCCGAGACGGTCCGCCGCCGGAGCCCCGGCCGGGATCTGCGACGCAGAGGGCATGCCCGCGGGCTCGGCCTCCGCCGCCAGGCTGTTGTCCGCGCCGCCGAGCGGATCGGACGAGACGGGCACGCCGGACGGCTGCGAGTCGGACACGATCGGCACGGCCGCGGCCGCTCGCTGCTGCTCGAGCTCGCGCAGGAAGTCGCGGCCGGAGGAGCTGCTCGACCGCACGGTCACCGGCGCGTCTCGCTCGGCGTGGCCCGTGAAGCGCTGGGGGTCGCGCTTGCGCAACGAGTCGAAGCCGGTCGCGATCACCGTGATCGTGATCTCGTCGCCCATGCGCTCGTCGATGACCGTCCCGAAGATGATGTTGGCCTCGGGATCGGCGGTCTCCTTGATGATCTGCGCCGCCTCGTCCACCTCGAACAGGCCAAGGTTCGGGCCGCCCGTGATGTTGAACAGGACGCCCTGCGCGCCGGCGATGTTGATCTCGAGGAGCGGGCTCGCGATCGCCTGGCGAGCCGCTTCCGCGGCCCGGTTCTCCCCGCTCCCGCGGCCGATGCCCATCAGCGCGGAGCCGGCGTCCTTCATGATCGTGCGGACGTCTGCGAAGTCGAGATTGATCAGCCCGGGCACCGTGATCAGGTCGCTGATGCCCTGGACGCCCTGCCGAAGCACGTCGTCCACGACGCGGAATGCGTCCACGATCGAGGTGTCCTTCTGGACCACGTCCTTGAGGCGGTCGTTCGGGATGGTGATCAGCGTGTCGACCTTGTCGCGGAGCTGCTCGGACGCCTTCTCGGCGTTGAGTCGTCGCCTCGCGCCCTCGAAGCTGAACGGCTTGGTCACGACCCCGATCGTCAGGGCGCCCTGATCACGGGCGATCTCGGCGATCACGGGAGCGGCGCCGGACCCGGTGCCACCGCCCATGCCGGCCGTGATGAAGACCATGTCCGAGTCCTTGAGCGCCTCGGCGATCTTCTCGGAGTCCTCCTCCGCGGCACGCTGCCCGATGCCGGGGTCGCCGCCCGCGCCGAGACCGCGCGTCAGCTTGTCGCCGATGCGGATCTTGTGAGGGGCGTCGGACTGGAGCAGCGCCTGCGCGTCCGTGTTCACGGCGATGAACTCGACGCCCATCATCTCGGCGCGGATCATCCGGTTGACGGCATTGCTGCCGCCGCCACCCACGCCGATCACGCGAATGAGCGCAAAGTTCTCCGAGTCGGAACGCAGCGGCATGTGGGCTTTCCCTCCGGAATCGGCGTGCTAACGATTGCTCGACCGGACGTCCGAGGAAAGCCGGTCGGGCCTACCCGGGGGGCCATCGGCGCGTCCGCCCGAGTATAGCCGCGGTGTCCCTCTGGCGGCTCATGGACTTCGGCCGTCGGGGCTGCCTTTTCGCGGTCGTTTCGCCGGTGTGCCGCCGAACCTGGCGCCCCGGACGCGCCTTCGGTGGACCGGCTGTGGAGGGCCGCGCCGGTTATCCACGACGCGGGACAGGGCCTGCCGCTATCCGGCCAGAAAGCTCAGCCGGACCGTCCGCGTGCCGTTGTCCGGGTTCGGATCGACCAGCGCGATGGACTGCCACGTGCCCATCGAGAGGCGGCCGCCCAGGACCGGCACGGTCACGGAAGGCGGCGCGAGGAGCGGCAGCACGTGATCGGCGCCGTGGCCGGGCGAGCCGTGTCGGTGCTGCCACCGATCGTCCCGCGGAAGCAGCCGGTCGAGCGCTTCCATGAGGTCGGCCTCCGACCCGGATCCGAGCTCCATCACGACCACGCCGGCCGTCGCGTGCGGCACGAACACGACAAGAAGGCCGTCCTCGCCGTCCGACGCCTCCGCCGCGAACCGCGCGCACGCGCCCGTCAGATCGAACACCCCACGGGTCCGCCCAGTCTCGACCCGCAGCTCCACGCTCCTCATGGACCCATTGAACAGCATGGGGAGCGGCTGGGTCTCCGTGGAGCGGCTGGGTCTCCGTGGAGCGGCGCGACTCCTCGGTGAGTGGCCCAACTGTGCCCGGCCCGGCCTCATTCGCCCCATCACCAACGTCCGGGACCAGCTTGGTCGTCCCGCCGACACCACGCACCGCGTCCCCGGCCGCCGGAGGCCGGCCGCCGGACGCCGGACGCCGGACGCCACGGTGATCGTCGGACCCTGTCCTTTCCTTCATCCATGCATGCACGGACTACGAGATCGGAATTGCGCGGTGCCGTTGCCACTGTGGGGGTCGGCTGGGGCGTGACCCACGCTCAACGGACGGACATGGCGGCCCCAATTGGCTCGATCTAGGGCGAGGCTTTCGACTCGTAGTCCACCCATGACTGAGTGAAGGAATGCCGGCGAGGCGCAAACCTCGCCCGGCGAGGCCGTGCAGGCGCAGGGGCCGCTGAACCGCTGAGGCCCCCGGGACCGCGGAGGCGCCGGACGGCGCTTAGGCCGCTTGCGCCGCGGATGCCGCTGAGGCGCGGAGGCCGCTCCGCGCGAACCGAGTCCTTACGGGAAGAGGCCGCGCACCCAGTCGCGCATGCGGCCCGCGGCTCCGGCGGCCGGTGCGGATTCGTAGCGCTCGGGCTCGGCCGAGGTCACGACGCGTGCCGCCCACTGGAGAAGCCCGATCGAGGTGGCGTAGGACGGGACCAGCAGGTTGTCCGTCAGCCCGCCGACACCGGCGGGGGACGCGACGCGCACCGGCATCTGGAGCACTTCCCGCCCGAGCTCCGCCGAGCCTGCGAGCAACGACGCGCCACCCGTGAGCACCAGTCCGGCCGGCAGCCGCCCGACGTGGCCAGCCCGGGCGAGCTCCTCGCCGATCTTCTCGAACAGCTCGCGCATGCGTGCCTCGATGATCTCCGCGACCTCCACCTTCCTCGCGCGCCGCGCCTCGCCGCCGATCTCCTCGACGGGGACCTCCTCGTTGGGGTCGACGGAGCCGGGGTTCGCGGTTCCGTAGGCCAGCTTCAGCTGCTCGGCCGCGATGAGGTTCGTCTTCAGCCCGATGGCGACGTCCGCAGTGACGTTGATTCCGCCGACGGGGAGCACCGAGGTGTGGAACGGCGACCCCTCCAGGTAGAGGGCCAGGTCGGTCGTACCGGCGCCGATGTCCGCGACCGCGACGCCGAGCTCCCGCTCCGTCTCGGACAGCACCGACTCCCCGGATGCAAGCGACTCCACGACCAGCTCGTCCACCCGGACGCCGGCCTGGCGCACGCACTTCGTCAGGTTCTGGAGCGCGGTGGCGGAGCCGTGGACGATGTGCGTCTCGACCTCGAGCCGGATCGCGCTCATCCCGAGCGGGTCCTTGACGCCCTCCTGCCCGTCGACGACGAAGCCGCGCGGCAGGACGTGGAGCACCTCGCGGTTCGACGGGATCGTGACGGCGCGCGCCACCTCGGTGGCGCGCTCGATGTCCTCGCGGCTGACCTCGCGATGCGGGCCGCTGACGGCGACCGCTCCACGCGAGTTCTGGCTCTCGACGTGGCTGCCGCCGACGCCCACGAACGCGGCCTCGAGGCGCATGCCGGAGAGCCGCTCGGCCTGCTCGACCGCGGCCTTGATCGAGCCCACGGTCTGCTCGATGTTGATGACGACGCCCTTCTTCAGGCCGCTGGCAGGAACCATGCCCTTGCCGATGACGTTGACCACGCCATCGCGACCCACCTCGCCGACCAGCGCGACGACCTTGCTCGTGCCGACGTCGATCGCCACGAGGACCGCTTCGATCTGCACCACACCTCTTCCCGTCACGTGAGCGCCGGTATCCGGGCATCCCTGTGCGCAGCCATGCGCGTACCCCCGGCCGCTGGGGCGGCCGTCTCCGTTGCGCTGCATTGTCCGCGATGCGAGGAAGGGGCGCGCGTCGCGGCAACGGCGCTCATCCTCACCTCGACGGCTCCGGGGATGGCTGCGGCTGTCCGCCGCGGCCCGGCTTCGGCGACGGGCTCGCGTCGGTGAACGTGCCGCAGCGATCGGCCGAGACGGCCAGTACCACGGTGCCGACCTTGGGCTCGCGGTCCGCCAGCAGCGAGCGGAGGCACTGCACCTGGAGGTCGAGGTTGTCGACCGTGTGCAGGTCCGGCGTGTACGGCCCGAAGACCGCGCGCCAACCTCCCGGCACGGCCACGACCCAGCCGTCGACGTCGTCGACCGTGATCGTCAGCGAGGTCGCGGTACTGCCGACCAGCTGCGGTGTCAGCGCGCCGAGATGGCGCGCGACGTCCAGGTCCAGCGGGTCGATGCGCGAGCCGAGAACGATCTCCGCCTCACCCGTCCGCCGGTCCTCGATCTGGGGCAGCGCCGCCGCGTCCGCATCAGCCTCGAGGTCCGCCGCCGCCAGGGCCACGCCGTCCCGGTCGATCAGCCAGGCGCCCTCCCCCGCCCGCCACACGAAGATCGGGACGCGCTCCTGGACGATGACGGAGAGGCGGTTGGGGATCACCGCGACGACCGAGGCGGACAGCACCGCGGGCTGGCTCTCGATGCGCCGCCGCATGTCGTCGGTCCGAAGCCGAAAGAGGTTCCGCGCCGCCAGCGCCCCGTCCGACAGGTCCGCCTCGTCCCCGAGCCCCAGGTCCGCCCGGACCTCGAGGGAGTCGGCATAGCGGACGCCGTCGATGGTGACCTGCGCTGGGTCCACGACGAACTCCTTCGCGGCCGTGAGGCCGTAGAACCCGGCGCTCACCCCGGCGAGCCCGAGCGCCGCGAGGAGCCGCGTCCGCGAGATCCACGAGGACTGCCTCTGGACCCGGGCGGTACGACGACCGGCGGCGCGGCGGCGGATCGGCAGGCGCACCGCGTCAGGGCAGCTCGGCCCGGGTGAGCCTGCGCGCCGGCCGCTGACGAGCCCGCTCCAGCGCAAGCCCGACGATGCGCTCGCAGGCGTCGCCGAAGTCCAGCCCGCCCGTGCCGCAGAGGATCGGGAAGAGGCTGATCGGGGTGAAGCCGGGGATCGTGTTGATCTCCGAGAGGTAGAGCGTGCCGTCGCGCGCCAGCAGGAAGTCGACCCGCGCGAAGCCCTCGGCCCCGATCGCCAGGTAGGCGGCCCTGGCCAGCTCGCGCACGCGCTCGCGCAGGTCGCGGTCCAACTCGGGTCTGGCGACGGTCCGGGACGTGTCGGAGCGGTACTTGGCGTCGTAGTCGTAGAACTCGTGCCCCGGCAGGATCTCGCCCGGCCCGAAGACGACCACGTCCCGCTCCGCGTTGCCCATCACAGCCGCCTCGAGCTCGCGCGCTCCGTTGACGTAGGCCTCCGCGAGCAGCAGGTCGTCGTACCGGAATGCGTCGGCGACCGCGTACTCCAGCTCCGGTGGCTCGGGCGGGCGGTGGACGATCGACACGCCGACGCTCGAGCCCTGCCGCGCCGGCTTCACCACGAGCTGGCGGTTGGCCTGCCCGGCCGCGAACAGCTCCAGCCGCGCGAGCGCCCCGGCCTGGTCCCGCTCGAAGTCGGAAGACCTGAGCGACATCCAGGGGACGACGGGAATGCCGGCGCCCTCGGCGACGCGTTTGAACAGCGTCTTGTCCATCCCGATGGCCGAGGCGGCCGGGCGGCAGCCGGTGTAGACCAGCCCGGCCGACTCGAGCAGCGCCTGTACGGTGCCGTCCTCGCCGAACGGGCCGTGGAGCGCCGGGAAGACGATCGGCGCAGGCAGGGACCGGCGGATCCGCTCGAGCGCGGCAGCCGCCGTGTGCGGTCCGTCCGCGCCGAGCGCGGCTGGCGCGTCGTAGGCCACCTGGGGCAGCGCGCGATCCATGGCCGCCGGCGGGAGCTGCCACCAGGTGCCGTCGAGGTCGATCAGCCAGCCCGATACGGCGTGGCCCCGCTCGGCCAGCGCATGGCCGATGGCGCGGCCGGAGACGAGGGAGACGTCGTGCTCCGCAGACGGGCCGCCGAGGAGGACGCAGACCGACTGCCGCGCGATCGCCGGCCGTCCCCCGCTCACGCCGCCGGCTCCCAGCCGGCCCAGTCGCCCGCGAAGACGATCTCGAGCTGGAGCTCGATGCCGCGATCGCGGCGCACGCGCTCGCGGACCTCCTCCGCCAGCCGCCGGACGTCCGCCGCCGTCCCCTTCTCGTCGTTGACGATGAAGTTTGCGTGCTTGGGGCTCACCTGCGCGCCGCCGATGCGGCGGCCCTTGAGCCCGAGCTCGTCGATGATGCGGCCGGCCGAATCACCCTCGGGGTTGCGGAAGACGCTCCCGGCGGACGGCAGACCGAGCGGCTGGTGCGCCTGGCGCCACCGGCGGATGTCGTCGAGCCGCGCCGCGATCACCGCCGGCTCGGCCGCCTCCAGCTCGAACGCCGCCCACGTGACCACGTCGGGCGCGCCCTCCGGGGCGTGCTTGAGCGCGCTCTCGCGATAGGCCAGGCCAAGGTCGGCGGCGCTCATCGTGTCCTCGGCGGCACCGCCGCGGAGGACCCCCGCTTCGACCAGGCGGTGGCTGATCTCGGCGTCGTGCGCCCCGGCGTTGGCCCAGACCGCTCCCCCGACCGTGCCGGGGATAGCCAGCCCGAACTCGAGCCCGGTGAGGCCCGCGTCCTTCGTGGTCGTCGCCGCTCTCGCCATCGCCACCCCCGAGTCCACGGTGTACCGCGTGCCCTCGACGCGCTGCTGGGCGGCCCGGTTGAGCACCACCAGGCCCGCCACGCCGGCGTCGCCGATGACGAGGTCCGAGCCGCGGCCGATCATGAACAGCGGGATTTCGCGCGCGCGCGCGAACCGGACGATCGCACGCAGCTCGAAGAGGTTGTGGATCTCGGCGAAGAGGTCGGCGGGACCACCGACGCGCATCGTGGTGAAGCGCGCCAGCGGCTCGCGCCGCGACGTCTTGACGCCGATGCGGCGCTGGATGTCCGCGCCGAGGCGGAGCGCCTCGGCCTCGGTGAGGCGTCTCCGTGGGTCCATCGCAGGAGGTGCCGCCGGGGTGGCGGCCACCACGCCGGTTGGGCCCGTCGTCACGCCCGCTCCCGTGAGAGCCGCTCGATGCGCGCCGCGTCGGGAAGGGGCTGGCCTTCCGCCATGCCGAGCAGCAGCTCCGCGGTCGCTGCCGCCGCACCCGGCCGTCCCAGCCGCGTGCTCGCCTCCGCCATGCGTGCGCGGCGGCCTGGGTCGGAGAGGATGGCGCACGCCTTCATCAGCGCGTCGCCGTCGAAGTCCTCGTCGCGCACGAGCTCGGCGGCGCCGCCGTCGACCAGCTCGCGCGCGTTGGCCTCCTGGTGCGCGGCGGCGTGCGGGTACGGCACCACGACCATCGGCAGGCCGAGGGCCGTGGCCTCGGCCAGCGTCGAGGAGCCGGCACGGCCGACGATCAGGTCCGCGGCGACGAGGGCCTGCGCCATCTCGTCACGCAGGAACGGGTACGGCCGGTACCGGGCACGCTGGTCCTCGGGAAGTGCCTCGCGGCGGCGGAGTGCCGCGGCGTAGCCACTCTCCCCGGTGAGGTGCATGACGGCGATCCCGTCCACGAGGCGCGGCAGCGCGTCGGCGACGGCGGCGTTGAGGCGGCGGACGGCCTGCGACCCGCCGAACACCAGCGCCAGCGGGACGTCCTGCGGCAACCCGAAGGACGCGCGCGCGGCCGCACGGTCGACGCCCTCGAAGGAGCGGATCGGCGTCCCCGTCACGAAGCAGTTCCCCGGGAGTGCCTCGCACGTGGCCTGGAAGCTGACCCCGATCGCGCGCGCGAGCCGGGCGGTGACACGCACGCTGCGGCCGGGGATGCGGTTGCCCTCCCACAACAGCGACGGGATGCGCGCCGGAGCTGCGGCCATGAGCACGGGGACCGAGACGTAGCCGCCCGTCGTGTAGATCACGTCGGGCCTGAAGCGGGCGAGCAGCGCGGCGGCCTGGGGCACGGAGGCGCCGAGCCGAACGGGGTCGAGCAGGGCATGGACGGACACGTCCACCGTCCGGAGCGACCGCAGCCACAGCAGGTCAAGCTCGTGCCCGCTCTGCGGCACGACGCTCGATTCGAGCCCGCGCCGCCCCCCGACCCAGCGAACCTCGAGCTCAGGGTGCCGTTCGGCGAGCGACCGTAGGACGGCCAGGGCCGGGTAGATGTGGCCGCCCGTACCCCCGGCCGCGATCAGGATCCGCATTGTTCCAGGTGCCTCTGGGTTGAGTTTCGCGGGAGATTGACAGGAGGATACCGACCGCGGCGAAGCTGACGACCAGCGACGATCCGCCGTATGAGACGAACGGCAGCGTGATGCCCGTGATGGGCAGCAGCGAGACGACGACCCCGATGTTGATGAGTGCCTGGATCGTCAGCCAGGCGGTGATGCCGATGGCCAGCAGCGCCCCGAACGTATCGGGCGCACCGAGCGCCACGCGGATGCCACGGTACGCGAAGAAGACGTAGAGGCAGATCACGAGCGCTCCCCCGACGAGGCCGAACTCCTGGCCGACCACCGCGAAGATGAAGTCGTTCTCGGCGTTCGGGAGCGGCAGCGAGCCCGGCTGCCGGCTCTGCCCGAGCCCCGCTCCGAGGATGCCGCCCATGGCCAGGGCCATCAGCCCGTGGACCGTCTGGAAGCCGTCGGTCGCGGCGTACTTCCATGGATCGAGGAAGGCCTTGACGCGGTCCATCTGGTAGTCGTTGGTCGAGATGTAGATCGCCACGGCCGCGACACCGGCAGGAATCATCACGAGCAGCTGCCAGAGGCTGGCACCCGCGACGAAGAACATCGTGAAGGCCGTGAGCGTGATCACGCCCGTGGTGCCGAGGTCGGGCTCCATGGCGACGAGGGCGATCACCGGGCCGCAGATCACCAGGAACGGCAGCGTGCCGCGGAGGAGGCTGCCGGCCTCGCCGCCGCGCTTGGCGAGCCAGTGGGCGAGGTAGATGACGAGCACGAGCTTGGCCAGCTCGGCCGGGTGAATGGCCTGCAGCCCACCGAGCTGGAGCCAGCGGGCAGACCCGCCGACGACGATGGGCCGGAGCACGCCACTCGGCGGGAGGAGGACGGCGACCAGCAGGGCGAGCCCGAGCAAGAACGCCGGGACCGAGGCGAGGCGCAGGTAGCGGTAGTCGAGCCGGCTCATGATCGCGAGCGCCACGATGCCCAGCCCGCTCCAGGTGAGCTGCGGCGCGACGGCGCGGAAGAGATCGCCCTGGCTGTCGAGCGCCGCCCGGATGCCGGAGCTCGAATAGATCATCAGGATGCCGACGGCGGCCAGCGCCACGACCGCGACGAGGATCAGGTAGTCGGGCTCGTGGCGTTCGCGCTGCGGGCCGCGCAGGACGCGACCGTCCCGGAGGGTGTCCTCCTGACGGGTCGCGGCGGGACGGACGGCCGCGGCCGAGGGGTGCGCGAGGGTCGCACCGCCGCCGGAGCTCGACGCCGAGCCGCTCGGCCCGGAGCGCGCCCCGACCGTGGTCGGACGTGCCGCAGCGGCGCGGACCGGAACGGGCGGCCGGATCTGTGGCCGGGGCGGGGCCTTCCGCCGTCGGAGCGCGGGGCTCATGGCTGTCCCTCCCGATCGCGCGCGAGCGCGGCCACGGCCAGCTTGAATGCACGGCCGCGGGCCGCGTAGTCCGCGAACATGTCGAAGCTCGCGGCCGCCGGGCTGAGCAGCACGGTCCCCGGCCCCGGCTCCCCTGCGGCGAACCGCTCGCGGACGATCGCGTCGGCCCGTGCGACGGCCGCGTCCAGGTCCGCGGCGGTCTCGGTGTGCCCGAGGCCCGCCCGGCGGAACGCGACGCCGAGGTCGGCGCCGCTCTCCCCGATCAGCACCGCGGCCGAGGCGCGCTCCGCGACCGCGGCCGCCAGGTCGTCGATGGCCAGGTCCTTGGCGCGGCCGCCGGCGATCAGCACGAGCGGCTGATCGAAGCTGCGCAGCGCCGCGACGACCGCGTCCGGCTGCGTCCCCATCGAGTCGTTGACGAACCGCACGCCGTCGATCTCGGCGACCGTCTCCAGCCGGTGCTCGACGCCGCGGAAGCCGGCCACACCGCGGCGGATCGCATCGGGCGCCACGCCCATCAGCAGCCCGGCGGCGACGGCTGCCAGGACGTTGCTGACGCTGTGCGCGCCGGGCAGCGTGATCTCGTCGAGGGGCATCACGCGGCCGCCCGGCCCCGTCATGGCCGTGCCGCGACCCGCGACGTCCAGGCGCGGCACGCCGTCGGCCACGATCCAGCCGCTGTCCGTGCCCACCTCCCCCGCCGCCTCCGGTGCGGACCGGCGGTAGCGCACGAGCGCGGCGCCGGCGGCCGATGGCCCGTAGGCCGAAGTGACCGGATCCTCCGCGTTGATCACGAGCGCGCCGTCAGCCGGCACCAGCTCGGCCAGCCGCCGCTTCACCGCCCGGTACGCCTCGAGGGTGCCGTGGCGGTCCAGGTGATCCGCGGTGACGTGGGTGTAGACGGCCACGAGCGCGCCGCGCGAAAGGGTCGGCAGCTGGAGCTCGGAAAGCTCCAGGACCACCCGGTGCGCGGCGGTCAGCTCCGGCAGCGCCTCCACGAGCGGCGTCCCGATGTTGCCGCCGAGCATGGTCGGGTGGCCACCCGCGCGAAGCACCGCGGCGGACAGCGAGCTGGTCGTGGTCTTGCCCTTCGTGCCCGTCACGCCGACGACCGGTGCCGGGCAGAGGCGCAGGAACAGGTCGACCTCGCTGATCACGGGCACCCGGCCCGCGGCCTCCAGCTCGGCCAGCGCCGACCTCAGCCGTGGCTCCGTCGTCGGGTAGCGGCTGTTGATCGACGGCGAGGTCGTGACCAGGGCCTGCCCGGTGAGCGCGCCGCGAGGGTCGGCCTGGGGGCCAAGCACGGCTCGGACCGGCCGGCCGTCGAGGGACTCGAGCGCGTCGCGAAGCTCCTCGGCCGAGCGCCCGTCGTAGACCGTGACCTGCGCCCCGCGGTCGGACAGGAAGCGCGCCAGCGCGACGCCGCTGCGGGCCAGCCCGAGCACCGCCACCGGCCGCCCCGCGAAGGCGTCCAGGTCCAGGTCCTCGAGGTCGATCGGCCGGACGTCCGTCTCGCTCACCGGGCTCACGGGACCAGCAGCCCGCGCGTCCCGAGGAAGAACGCCACGCCCACCATGGCGGCGAGCACGCCCACGATCCAGAAGCGGAGCGTGATCTTCTCCTCGTCCCAGCCGGACAGCTCGTAATGGTGGTGGAGCGGGCTCATCCGGAAGATGCGGCGGCCGAGGATCTTGTAGCTCAGCACCTGGATGATCACGGAGCCCGTCTCGACGACGAAGATGATCCCGATCAGCGGCAGCAGGAGGATCTGGCCCGTGATCAGGGCCGTCACGGCCAGGGTCGCCCCAAGGGCCAGCGCTCCCGAATCGCCCATGATGATCTGCGCTGGGTGCGCGTTGAACCACAGGAAGCCCAGCAGCGCGCCGATGATCAGGGCGCACAGCGCCGCCAGGTTCGGCTGTCCGCCGCCGGGGTTGAGGCCCGCGATCAGCAGGAAGCCCACGAAGGCGAAGATCAGCGTGCCGCCGGCCAGGCCGTCCAGTCCGTCGGTGATGTTCACGCCGTTGCTGGTGGCCACGATCGCGAACGCGGCGAACAGCACGTACGCCCACGGCGCGATCCCGATGGCGCCGACGAACGGCACGACGATGGCGGTGATGTCGTAGGTCTGCTGGATCTGCCACGCGGCGGCGAACGCGACGACGGTCTGCCAGAGCAGCTTCTGGCGGCCGCGGATGCCGTCGCCCGTGCGGGCATTGAGCCAGTCGTCGGCGGTGCCGAGCAGGCCGACGAGGGCGAGCGTCGCCAGCGGCGCGAACGTGGAGGGGTCGATGAAGTGGTTCGTGGCGAGCTGGAGCCCGACGGCCGTCCCGCCGACGACCAGGATGATGAGCAGGCCGCCCATGGTGGGAGTGCCGGCCTTGATGTAGTGGCTCTCCGGCCCCTCGACGCGGATCCGCTTGCCCATGCCCAGGCGGCGCAGCAACCGGATGAACGCCGGCATCGTGATGACCATCAGGGCGAACGTCAGCAGGATTCCCTGCACGACGGTCTCCGAACCGGTCACGCTTCTTCCTTCGCCGGGGCGCCTGTGGCGCCGGCTGCGCGCTCCAGGGCCCGGGGTCCTGCGGACGGCAGGCCCCCGGCCGTCGCTTGCGTTTCCTTCGCCGGGGCGCCTGCGGCGCCGGCTGCGCGCTCGCCCGCGACGACGAGTGCGTCCACGAGGAGGTCGAGCTCGATGCCGCGCGAGGCCTTGACCAGGATGCGGTCGTCGGGCCGGAGCTCATCCAGCAGGTAGGCCAGCGCCGAGTCGCGGTCCCCCACCTCGCGGAATGCGCCGGCGCCCATGCCCGCGGCGGCGGCTCCCTCGGCGATGCCGCGCGCGCCCGCCCCGACCACCACGAGCCGATCGGTGAGGTCCGCGGCGAGCCGGCCCACCTCCCGGTGTGCCTCGTCGGAGCCGTCGCCGAGCTCCAGCATCTCCCCGAGGACGGCCACGTGCCGTCCCGGCAGCGTCGCGAGCAGGTCCAGCGCGGCGGCCATCGAATCGGGAGCGGCGTTGTAGCTGTCGTCCAGGATCCGCCACTCGCCCGCACGCACCAGGACGCTGCGGTGCGGCGCCCGGAACCCGCGGGCCAGCCCTCGCACGATCTCGTCCGTTGCCATCCCCGCCGCGAATCCGACCGCCGCGGCGGCGAGCGCGTTGTGGACGCTGTGCCGCCCCAGAGCGGGCGTCCGAACCGCCGCCGACGCCCCGTCGGGGAGTCGAAGCGTGAAGCGCATGCCCTCCTCGCCGAGCGATTCGACCGACTCGGCGACAACGTCCGCGTCCGCGCGGAAGCCGTAGCGCAGGACGCGCGCCGCCGTGTGCGAGGCCATCGCGTCCACGCGGGGATCGTCCGCGTTGAGCACCGCGGTGCCGGTCGCGGGCAGCGCCTCGACCAGCTCGCGCTTGCCGCGCTCGATGGCCTCCATGGATCCCGCCCGGCTCAGGTGGCTCGACCGCACGGCGGTGACCACACCGATGCTCGGCCGGGCAACGGCCGCGAGCAGCTTGATGTCGCCGGCCACGTACATGCCCATCTCCAGGACGCACGCCTCGTCCTCGGGCGCCAGGCGCAGGAGCGTCAGCGGCAACCCCACCTCGTTGTTCTCGTTGCCCTCGTTGCGCAGCACCCGCCAGCGCTCGGCGAGCGTTTCGGCGATCTGCTCCTTGGTCGAGGTCTTCGCGAGCGAGCCCGTGACGCCGACGACGAGGGGCTCGAAGCGGTCGCGCCACGCCGCCGCCGCCGATCGGAGCGCGGCCCCGGCGTCCCGAACCTGGATCACGGCGACGTCGTCACCGAGCTCGCCGAGCTCCGCGGTGTCCGGCGCGTCGCGGACCACGAGCGCGGCGGCCCCGGCCATCGCGGCCTGCCTCAGGAACCGCTGGCCGTCGGTCACCTCGCCGGGTAGGGCGAAGAAAGCGTTGCCGGGGGCGATTCGGCGCGAGTCGACAGCGCCACCGCGGATCGGCAGGCGGCCCGGTCGCAGGAGGATGCCGGCGGTCGCCTCAGCGAGGCCCGCGCCGTCGAAGCAGGGCCGTTCCCGAGTCAGCGGAGGGCTGGTCCGGTCTTGCACGATCGCGACCCATTCTCGCACGGGGGCCGTCAATCGCCGGGCGTCGCGGGCACTGGCTCGGGCGTCGGGTACGGCCCTGGGCCGGCCGGTGGATCGGGCACGTTGGAAGCGGATGGGTCGGGGTCGGGATGCGGTTTCTGGTGCGGCTTCTGCTGATCCTTGAGCCGTTGCTCCTCGGCCCGCGCGAGCGTCTGCTGGTAGTCGGCATACCTCGCGGGATAGAGCACCTGCTCCGCGGGGCTGCCGCGCTCGGGGTAGCCCGCGTCCGGGCTGCTCGCCCTGGCCACGTCCAGGCGGGAGATCGTGTCCACCGCGATGCGGCGGAAGAGCTGGTACGAGGTGATGGCCAGCTGGAGATCGCCCTGTCCCCGCACCTTCGGCGTGGCCTCGGCGATCCGAACCGCCACCACGGCGGAGGGCTCGTCGCCACCGACGAAGCCGACGAAGCTGAAGTTGAACCGGTTGTACGTGTAGCGCGAGTGCGCGGCATCCCAGACCTGCGCCGTGCCGGTCTTGCCGCCCACCTCGTAGCCGTGGATGAGGCTGCCCTCGGCGTACCACGGCACGCTCGCCGTCACGTGGTGCAGCAGGTCCTTGAGCTGGCCGGCGAGGCCCTCCGAGATGATGCGCTCCGGCTCGACCCGTCCCTGCTCCTGGCTCCCGATCGCCGACAGGACGCGCGGCTGGACGCGATACCCGCCGTTGGACATCGCCGCATAGCCCACGGCCAGCTGGATCTGCGTCACGGCCACGGACTGGCCGAACGCGCGGTTGGCCAGGTCCACGGGTTGCCACGGCGCGTTGCGCGGATTCGGGGCGATGCCGGCGACCTCGCCGCTGACGTCGACCCCGGTCGCCTTGCCGATCCCGAACGTCTGCCACGTCTGGTACAGGCGCGCCGCAGACTTGGGCACGTTCCGGTCGAGCTTGAGCGCGACTCCGGCCGTGGCGAGGTTCCGCGAATAGGCGATGGCGTCGCGGAAGCGCAGCACGCCCATCGAGCCGCGGTCGGAGTTGTGGATCGTCTGGCTGCCGAAAGTCATCGAGGCGCGGTCGTGCACGCGGGTCGTCGGCGTCACCACGCCCGCGTCGAGCGCGGCGGCCGCGGTGAACATCTTCATGACGGAGCCGGGCTCGTAGACCTGGCTCAGGATCGGGTCCTGGAGCAGCTCGGGGCTGGCCGAGGCCGTCGCCGCATAGGTATTCGCGTCGTAGCCGGGCACCGAGGCCCAGGCGAGCATGTCCCCGTTGTGGGGGTCGAGGATCACCGCGCTCGCAGACTTCGCGCCGTCGGCCACCCAGGCGGCGTACAGCTCCTTCTCGAGCTGAAGCTGGAGGCTGGCGTCGATCGTGAGCCGGAGGTCCTGGCCGTCCGCGCCAGGGTCGATGACCTGGGCCGTGCTCTGGAGGAGGCGGCCCTCGCGGTCGCGCAGCGCAGCCAGCAGCTTCGGGCGGCCTGCGAGGATCGAGTCGTAGCGCTGCTCGATCCCGTAGCTGCCCGCGCCGTCGGAAGTCACGAAGCCGACCAGCTGGCTGGCCAGCGTCGTGCCGGGCGCGCCGCCCGGGTTGGGGTAGAGCCGGACGCTGTGCGGCTCCAGGACCAGCCCCGGGAGCCCGTCGGCGCCCATCGCCTCGCGAATGGCGGCGCTCTGCTGCTCGGTCAGCTCGCGGTCCAGGACCATGTAGCGGCCGCCGCCGGCCATGCGCTCGGCGAGGCCGGCCTTGTCGGCGGGCGTCAGTCCGAGGATCGGCTCGAGCGCATCGAGCAGCGCCGGCTGGAGCGAGAGCGGGATCTGATCGGGATAGGCGGCCAGGGTGTCACGGAAGGCCGTCGTCGCGAGGACGACGCCGTGGCGGTCCAGGATGTTGCCGCGGACCGCCTGCTGCTCCACGGGCCGCTCGAGCTGTGCCAGCGCGACCTGCTGGAGCTCACCTCCCCGCGCGACCTGCCAGTAGCCCAGCCTCGCCAGGGCCGCGAGGGCGAACGAGGCGAAGACCAGCAGCAGGACGACGATGCGGAGGCG
Organism: Chloroflexota bacterium; assembly: GCA_034667005.1. Lineage (GTDB taxonomy): Bacteria > Chloroflexota > Limnocylindria > Limnocylindrales > CSP1-4 > JAFMJV01. The sequence continues at coordinate 4,223 of JAXDKU010000090.1, read as the reverse complement.
GTGGTCGGTCCTGCCGAGCATGCGCGCGCCCTACGGGGCGGTGATTCGGACCTTGCCGCCCAGGCGGTTGAGGCCCTCCTGCTGGGCCCACTGCACGACCTGCGGCTCCGAGCCCCACTGGGCGATGGCACCCTGCTGCGACTGGAGCTCCTGCACGAGCCGCTGCCGCTCGATGAAGAGGTTGTCGATCTGGTAGTTGGTCACCGCAGCCTGGAGCGTCTGCGTCAGGTAGACGAGCCCGAGCAGGAACGCCACGAGGATGCCGGCAAGCACGAACGCGACGGGCCGCAGGCGCTTGCGCGCCCGGACCGGGATGCGGGAGGCGCGCCGGGCGACGACGGGCCGCGCGCCGTCGGGCAGCCCGAGGGTCGTCCGAATCCTGGCGCCCTGGTAGACGGCCATCAGCTCGCCGCTCCGGGTCCGGAAGGCGCTTCGGTGGCCTGCTCGTGCTGGCGATCCCAGCCGCGTCCCCGCGGCCAGGCGCTGGGACCCTCGAGGTCGACGGCGACCTCCGGCCCCGGGCGGCGCCGAACCTCGCTCTGCCGCCGGCCGTAGTTGCGACGGCGGGAGGTGCCGTGCCCCCGGCTCATGCCGCGAGCCTCCGCGCCGTGCGGAGCTTGGCGCTGCGCGACCGCGGGTTGGCGGCCACCTCTGCGTCGCTCGGGAAGCGCGGCTGCTTGCCGACGGGCGCAAGCCTCGGGGCGCGGCCGCAGACGCAGACGGGCAGCTCCGGCGGGCAGATACAGCCGCGCCGCTCGGCGGCGAGGAAGCGCTTCACGATCCGGTCCTCCAGCGAGTGGTAGCTGATGACGGCCAGGCGGCCGTCCGGCTTGAGCAGGTCCAGCGATGCCGCCAGGGCGGCGGGCAGCGTCTCCAGCTCACGGTTCACGGCGATCCGGAGGGCCTGGAAGACGCGTGTCGCCGGGTGGACACGACGGCGGCCGCGGACCGGGCCCGAGGCCACGCGTTCCACGAGCGCCGCGAGCTGCGTCCCGGTCTCGATGGGCGCTCTGGCGCGCTGCGAGACGATCTCGCGCGCAATCCGCCGTGCGCGAGGCTCCTCCCCGTAGCGGCGGAAGATGTCCGTCAGTTCCGCCTCGTCCAGGGTCGCCAGGAGCTCCCGTGCCGGCACGCCTCGCGCCGTGTCGAAGCGCATGTCCAGCGGCCCTTCGGCACGAAAGGAGAACGCCCGCGCGTCGTCGGCGAGCTGATGGGAGCTGAGCCCGAGGTCGAACAGGACGCCGTCGACCTGGTCGAAGTCTCGATCACGGGCCACGGGCCCGATCTCCTCGAAGTTCGCCTGGACCACGTCCACGCGATCGCCGAACTCGGCCAGCCTGGCCGTCGATCGCTCGACGGCCGCCGCGTCCGCGTCCAGCCCGAGGAGACGGCCGCCGGGAGTGGCGGCCTCCAGGATCCGGAGAGCGTGCCCTCCGCCACCGATCGTCGCGTCGATGAGGAAGCTGCCCGGGGATGGCGAGAGTGCCTCCATGACCTCCTCCACCATGACGGGCAGGTGCCCTTCTTCCACGTTGCGACCACTCGGCGGCGGTCCCCCCGGATCCCGGAGGCTCATCTGATTGGGATCGGGATCGCCTAGATCCCGAGACCCTGAAGGTGCTCGGCGAGCCGATCTGGCTCGTCCATGCGAGAGCTGTACTCGGCCCAACGAGCGGGCGACCACAGCTCGAGGTGGTCTCGCGAACCGACCACCACGGCTTCCGACTCCAGCCCTGCGAAGTCGCGCAGGACTGCCGGGACGACGAGGCGTCCCTGGCGATCGAGATCGATCTCGAACGCCGTCCCGAAGATGAATCGCTGGAAGGTCCGGGCGCCCGGCTCCGTGATGGGCAGCGTCGCGACCTTCGTCGCGAGCACGTCCCACGCCGCACGCGGGTGCAGCGCCAGGCATCCGTCGATCCACTTGCTCACCAGCGCGCCTCCTGCGAGCTCCGCGCGGAATCGAGCAGGAACGGCAACCCGTCCCTTGTCGTCGACCGCGTGGTGGTACTCGCCGGTGAACATCCCTGGTCAGGTGCCTCGACTCCGATGTGCCCGACCGCCCTGCGGACGCGGGCCTTCGACTGATGGAGAGAAGCGCTCCCCACGACGACGACGGATCTGGCCCGCCTCCGGGGTCGAGTCACCTCTCCTCCCCACTTTGCGCCACTTGACGCCACTTCTGCGCATGTTAGCCATGAATTCGGGCGCGTCAAGCGGCATTTCGCATGCAAGGGACGAGGTCCGTTGCGGCCGATGACGGGCAGCGGCCGAGGGGACCCTGGTACCACTCGGCTATTGGAAGGGGGCCTCTCGCCGCCCTACCCTCTCGATCCGCCTCGGGGACGTCGCGCCCAACCGCATCCAGGTCGTCCCCCGGAGAGAACGTGACCCTCGCCCGCCCGATCCAGAAGCGCCCGCAGACGCAGCCCCATCCAAGCGGCACCGCGCCGCTGATGGCGCCGGTCCCGACGGATGGCGGCCGCCTGCGACGCTGCACCTTCCGGCGCGTCACGGTGGTCCAGGGCGCCAAGGGCCGCGAGCTGCCGCTCTACGAGGTGGCCTGCCTCTACCCAGACCGGGAGCAGGCCCTGCCGCTCGGCGACCTTGCCTCGGCCCGTGCCATCTGCGACGCCTGCGCCGCGACTGGGATCTTCCGCCCCGACGAGGACTAGCTCGGCCGGTTCGCTGGCGGGTCGAGCGGCGGGCCCTGACGCCGCATGGTCGGCCTCGAGCCAAGGACACATGGCAAGGCGGTGCTGGGGCCGTGCCGCGGACGGCCACTCGGTCCCGGCCTTCGACCGGCGGCGGAGCAGGGACATATATCGATGCGGGCGGTACTCGACCGTGATCGGGAGGCGTCGGGGCCGTCAGCCGGCGGAATCCAGGCGGATCGGGGTCTCGCTCGAGCACGATTCCCCGTCGCCCGCTCAGCGTCCCAGGCCCGGCAGACGCCGACCCGCGCCGAATACCGCACCCATCGATAACTGTCCGTGCGGACGATGCTGTGGCGGAATGGCGGGTGCGTCGTCTTCGGCCCAAGTCTCAGCCGCCACGCCCGAGGCCCGGGGGTGCGGGCGCAGCGCGCGGGCGCGGGGCGCGGGGCGCGCTCAAGCCCGGCGACAGATGCTGAGGATTGCCAGCGAGGCGACCAGTAAGCCGAGTTCTGTCCCGCCGCTTGCGCGGCGGTGACGGTCATCCATCTAGGGCGCCGGTTGCCCGACGCCTCATGCGGCCGACCCGAGGGCGGGGCGACGCACCCCTGGCGCGATCCGCCGAAACGGATCGCGACTGCCCTCCTATTTGGCCTTGCTCCAGGTAGAGCTTGCCCGTTTCACCCGGCCCGGCGGCAGAAGCCGCCTACCGGTTCGTCACTGTGGCGCTGGTCCTCGCCTCACGGCGGACGGGTGTTACCCGCTACCCTGCGTCGGGGAGCTCGGACTTTCCTCGTGCCGCGACCGGTTTCCCGGTGCAGCACGCGACCGTCCGGTCGCCTCGCTGGCACGCTCGATTCTACCCGCTGCCGACCCCGCTGCCTAGCCCTTTTCGAACGATTGTTCCATTCCGGCGGCCGTCTCGGCGGGCTAGCGATGCGCCAGGTAGCGCTCAGCGGATCGCTCGACCGACGCATGCCCGTCCGTGGCAGTCACGCGCCCCTCCCAGGCCGAGTAGACCCTGTCATAGGCATACGGCCGCAGCACGTCGACGATGTGGCGCACTTCGGCGTCCGTGAGCGGGATCAGGTTCGGGTAGCTGTACATGAAGCTGACCCAGCGGCGGTCCTGGACGACCGTGATGGAGTCCCCGGTGAGTAGCGCGCCGCGCCCCTCCGCACCGGCCGCCCAGTGCAGAACCGTCGCCCCCGGAAAGTGGCCGCGGGTGTTGACCAGGGTGACCCCCGGCAGGATCTCCAGGCTGTCGCCTTCCCACGGTCGCAGACCCGGCCCACGGAACTGGACCCACTCAGCGTCAGATGCATGCACGTAGACGGGGCAGTTCCCGAACGCGGCGCTCCAACTGGTCATGGAGCTGTAGAAGTGCGGGTGGGAGATCGCGATCGCCGCGATCCCGCCAAGCTCCCGGAGCTGCCCGACGCTCTCGTCATCGACGTACGTAATGCAGTCCCACATCACGTTGCCCGCAGGCGTCCGGACGATCAACGCTCGCTGCCCGATCGCGATCTTTGGCTCGGTCCCAAGGTTCAGGAGTCCCGGCTCTGCCTC
>JAXDKU010000089.1:0-31648 GCA_034667005.1 Chloroflexota bacterium | reverse complement strand
GTAGGCCATGTCGCGTCCGGTCCTGGTGGACTTCGGAGCCGTGACCGTGAGGACGTGCTCGCCCCAGGCCGAGGCCTCCATGCGGAGGGTCTGGCCGAAGGTCAGGTCCTTCCGCCCGGTCCGGTCGGGATGCGCCGGGTCGGACGCGGCGCGGTAGAGGTCGACGTTCGTCGGTGCCCCACCGTCGATCGACGCCGTGAGCTTGCTTCCGCGCGGGCCCTTGACCAGGAGGATGTCCACGGCGCGCCCCACGTAGTGCAGCGTCATCGTCGCCGAATGGTCCTGGACCACCGCGCGGCAGTAGCCGGTGCCGTTGCTCGCCCGCCGGTCGGGGATGTACTGCCACCCACCGACGCGACGCAGATTGTCGTTGTCGCACAGCACGCGGGTATTCGCCATGGCGCCGGCCTTCAGGCGGGCGTCGAACGGCGGCGTGGCGTCCACGGTCCGCGCGGGGTTCTGCATCACGGTCGACGTCGCGTCGTCCTCGAGCGGCCCGGCCGTGGCGAAGGCGGTCACGCTGTAGACGCGCGCCCCATTCGCGAGGCCGAACGCCGTCAGCGGCGCGCGCAGGTACAGGGTTCCGTCCTTGACGAAGCCCCCCACCGGATAGCCGCTGTCCGAGACGTAACGCGAGCCCACGGTGGACCCGGCGCCGTTCGTGATGGCGTCGTTCGCGTCGAGACGGCCGCCGAAGAAACGGCGCGACCCGTTCGCGAGCGAGTCCATGGACATGTGGAATACGTCGTCACCACTGGCGAACCGCACCACGTACTGGATCCGGTCGGCAGTCAGATCGGTGCTGAACGCCGCGTTGTAGGCGGCCAGGTCTGCGATCATCCGGCCTTTCGTGGCGTTCGCCAGGGAGACGCTCGCGATCACGTCCGTGCCGTCCGTGAAGATCCGCGCGCCCTTCAGGTCGAAGGACGGCAGGTTCGTCCCTGCGGCGGTGTTCGGCCACGTGGCGTCGCCACCCGGATCCGTGCTGGAGTTGAGGGCCGGCTTGATCGATACGGTCGGCTTCGAGGCAAGGAGCGACGGCCCGGAGACCTGCTTCGAGAAGAGCGAGAAGGGCCCGCTCTTCGCGTTGTCCGTGAGGTTCGGGGCCGCGAGCCGGTTGTTGTTGTCCATCGTGACGACGCCAATGCGCCCGGCCTGGTCGAATCCGAGGTCGATCAGGTCCAGCAGCGACCGGTCGCCGGTGCACGTGGTGCCGCCGGTGCAGACGCTGCCGCGATGCGCCACCCGGTGGCTGACGACGCCCGTGTGGACGTGCGCGGTGCGACCCTGGGCGAGCTGGAGCGCGTCGTCGATCACCGACACGTACGTCTTCCAGTGGGCTTCGAGCTGGCAGCTGTCCGAGACGACCGTCGCCGCTGCGCCCGTGTCGCAGTCGGCGCTGCCGAGGTACGCGACGGCAACGCGCCCGGCGCTGCCGGCCACGTTCATCACGAATACGGCACTCTTGATGTCGGGCGCGCTGACGCGCAGCGCCTTGGTCCAGAACGTGCCGGGCCGTCCCCCCTTCGTCGGGTCGTTCCGCGGATCCGCGATCGGCGACAGCGAGAGCCACGCGATGCCGTCCGTGGCCCAGGTGGCGTACGCGTTGCCCGCGTTGTCCAGCTGGAGCCATGGCATCAGCTTGGGGATCTTCGGTGACACGTCGTTGGTCACCCACGCGAAGCGGTCCTGGTAGAGGTCGGCCTTGACGGTCGCGACCTTGACGCCCGTCGACCCGTTGTAGAAGGACTGGTAGATCCAGCCGCGGCCGGGGCCGTTCGTGGCATCGACGCGAATTGGGCCCGATTGCGCAACGCCGGGGATCTGCCCCACGCCGGGCTGGGCGACGATGTTGCCGTCCTCGTCGATCGCCTGGACGTATTGGCCGACCGTCGTGACAGGGCCGCCGTGGTAGGCGAGGAACGCCTCGATCTTCTTGCCGCTGATGGTGAGCGGAAGGCCGTTCGTCGGGTCGAGCCACTGGCGGTCGGTCGCGAGCGCGACATTCGTGAGCGTCTTCTCGCGACCGCTCGGCCATGAATCGCCGTGGTTGGTCGAGCTCGCCAGCGCTTCGTTGGCGAGGGCCTCCTGGTCCGCGAAGAAGAGGTGGCCGTTTGCGAGGTTGACGGTCTCCTCGGTGTCACCACCTCCGCCCGTGCCGCAGTTCGGCCGGCTGCGGGTCGCGCACGTCGGGTCGAACAGCAGGCGATAGGAGTCGCCTCCGTCGAGCGACCGGCTGAGCTGGCCCGTCTGGGCGCGCGTCGAGAGCGGCCAGTCCACGAAGATGCGATTCGGATTCACCGCGCCCGCCTTCGAGGCGGCGATCTTGCGCTCCATCGTCAGCTGGGGCTCGGCACCGAGCCAGTGCGCGGAGACGACCGTGGACGGGGCGAAGGCAACGGTGTCCTTCGCATCGAATGCCAGGCTGCCCTCATCCGGCGGGACGGTGATGAACGAGAACGCCGACGGCGTCGCCGTGCTGTCGTAGTGCACCAGCAGGCCGTTGCTCGAGTCGCTGAAATGGCCCGCGGCCTGGATTGTGAGCCCGGTCGCCACGGTCGTCTGCGGGATCTCGATCAGCGCCGAGTACCGCGTCGGCGTGGCCGTGATGTTGCTCAGGCCCTCGGTGAGGGTCGCAACCGCGTTGCCATCGGCGAACACGGTGACGTCGATCTGGTCGCTGATCACCACGGCTTCGGGATTGGTGGTGCTCCACCACCAATCGATTCGCAGGACCCCGCCGAACGATCCAGTGAACGGCGCGCTCCAGAAGGCTGCCGTGGGGTCGCCCTCGACGGTGGGATCGGCGATCCAGCTCGTGGTCTGATTGACGGACGTCGCGCCGGTCGGGGCGGTCGTGTTGAAGGTCGCCGTCGGGGTGCCGTTGACCTTGTTGACCTGGTCCTGGGCGACGCCATGGAAGTACCAGGTCGTCGTCGCGGCGGATGCCGCGGGCACGCTGCTCGGCGCGATTGCCGCCGGCACGACGAACGACGAGGCCGCGACCAACAGCGCCAACGTCGTGCGGAAACCGAGAGAAATCCCCATCGGCCGTGATGCTCGGACCCGGGACATGTGCCGTACCTCCGTCAGGCGAACCCCCTGTTCCGGGGTAGCATCACTGGCGGTGGTGGCAGGTGAACCGCTCGTCCTGGCGGGCGGGATTGCAAGTTCCTTGCGGAGGCGTGACACCGCGCGGAACGCTCAGCCCGCCTCGAGCACCCCGTGCACGTAGGGACTCTGGCGCACGACGGTGACGTCCAACGAGCGATACAGCCGCGCCAGCACACGGAAGATCGCGAGGCCGCAGACGACGCCGAGGAAGTTGAGCATCACGTCGTTGATGTCCACCGAGCGGTAGGCAAAGCCGTAGGCGATGTCGATCAGCAGTTGGACGCCCTCGATCCCGACCACGAAGACGGCGCCCCAGCCAAGCACGGCATGGTCCGAGCGCACACGGAGAAACGGCAGCAGGAAGCCGAACGGCATCCCCAGGATGATGTTCAACAGCACCTGGCGCGAGCCGTCGTGGCCGACACCGAGCAGCCGGAACGGGACGAGGTTGACGCCGTCCCAGATCGAGGACCGCCGCATGACCTCGATGAACTCCGGGTCGACGACGAGCGGGAAGACCGTCGCGGCGGCGACCCCGGTGAGGTACGCGGCGAACACCGTGACGGCCACCAGGTGCCCGAGGGGCGAGCCTCTCCTGGCCAGCCGAACGAGGATCACCGCGAGCACGGCCCCGACGATCGGGAGCGCGCTCCACGTGTCCAGCTCGAACGACACGCCGAGACCGGTGTCTAGCGGCTGATCGCGGGCGCGGCGCGCTTTCGGGACGTGCGGACGGCCGCGGACGCCTCGACCGGGATCGAGACAGGCCGATCGGTGCGGCCGGCGGCCTCCGCGAACGTGACGTGGCTCAGTGGCACCAGCGGTTCCCCGCGCAGGATCCGGGCCAGATACTCGCCCGTCGCCGATCCGGGCGCGGCGGCGACAGCCTCCGGCGTTCCGGCCGCGACGACCTCGCCGCCCCTCGCGCCGCCCTCCGGCCCGAGGTCGATGATCCAGTCCGCGGTCTTGATGACGTCGAGGTTGTGCTCGATGACGATGACGGTGTTGCCGTTGTCCACGAGGCGGTGGAGCACCTGGAGCAGCTTCTCGACGTCCGCGAAGTGGAGTCCGGTGGTCGGCTCGTCCAGCAGGTAGACGGTCTTGCCGGTGGCGCGGCGCGAAAGCTCGGTCGACAGCTTGACGCGCTGCGCCTCGCCGCCCGACAGCGTCGTTGCCGGCTGCCCGAGCCGGATGTAGCCGAGGCCCACGTCGACCAGCGTCTGGAGCTTGGTCCGGATCGAGGGGACCGGCTGGAACACCTCCAGGGCCTCCTCGGTGGTCATCTCGAGCACGTCCGCGATCGAGTGCCCGCGGTAGTGGATCTCCAGCGCCTCGCGGTTGTAGCGCTTCCCGCCGCAGACCTCGCACGGCACGTAGACGTCCGGCAGGAACTGCATCTCGATCTTCAGGATCCCGTCGCCCTTGCAGTTCTCGCAGCGGCCGCCCTTCACGTTGAAGGAGAAGCGGCCGGGGCCGTAGCCGCGGACGCGAGCTTCCGGCACGCCGGCGAACAGCTCGCGGATCGGGCCGAAGAGCCCGGTGTAGGTGGCCGGATTCGACCTGGGCGTCCGACCGATCGGGCTCTGGTCGATCTCGATGATCTTGTCGATCGCCTCGAAGCCTTCCAGCGCGTCGTGCGCCCCCGGAAGGTCCCGCGCACCGTTCACGGCCCGGGCGAGCGCGCGGTAGAGGATCTGCGTCACGAGCGTGCTCTTGCCAGAGCCCGACACGCCGGTGACCGCGGTGAACGTGCCGAGCGGGAACGCCACGTCGAGGTTGCGCAAGTTGTTCTCCCGCGCGTTCCGAATGACGATCCGCTTGCCGTTCCCCCGGCGCCGCTCGACGGGGATGGGCACCGCTCGTTCGCCGCGCAGGTAGGCGCCGGTCACGGAGCGCGGCTCGGCCAGCATCTGCTCCAGCGAGCCGCTGACGATCACCTCGCCGCCGTGCTCGCCGGCGGCCGGCCCGATGTCCACGACCCAGTCGGCGGTGCGGATGGTCTCCTCATCGTGCTCTACGACGATCAGCGTGTTGCCGATGTCACGGAGCCGGACCAGCGTCGCGATGAGCTTCGCGTTGTCCTTCTGGTGGAGGCCGATCGTCGGCTCGTCCAGGATGTAGAGGACGCCCACGAGGCTCGACCCGATCTGGGTGGCGAGCCGGATCCGCTGGGCCTCGCCGCCCGAGAGCGTGGAGCTCTTGCGGTCGATGGTCAGGTAGTCCAGCCCGACGTCCACGAGGAAGCCCAGGCGCGCGACGATCTCCTTGAGGAGCTGCCTGGCGATCGTGCGCTCCCGCTCGGACAGGTGCGCCGGCAGCGCCTGCGCCCAGTCGAGGGCGTCGGTGACCGCCATCCCGGCGACGTCCGAGATGCTCCGGCCGTCGATCGTGACGCCCAGCACCTCCGGCTTCAGCCGCTTGCCGCCGCAGACGGGGCACGGCCGCTCGACCATGAACTTCTCGAGCTCGGCCTTGACCCACTCGGAGTCCGTCTCGCGGTAGCGCCGCTGGAGGTTGGGCAGCACGCCCTCGAACGTCGCATCGTAGGACCGCTCCCGCCCGTTCTGGCGGTAGCGGATGCGCACCCGCTCCCCGCGGGGCGCATGCATGATGTAGTCCAGGTGCTCCTGCGGCAGGTCGCGCACCGGCAGGTCCACGCGGAAGCCGCGGGACTTGGCCACGCTCTCGACGATCCGTCCGTACCAGGAATCGGTCATGGCCAGTCGTGACCAGGGCGCCAGGGCGCCGTTGGACAGCGACAGCGATTTGTTGGGGATGATCCGCTCCGGATCGAACTCCAGGCGGACCCCCAGACCGGTGCACTCGGGGCATGCGCCGTGGGGCGAGTTGAACGAGAAGGAGCGCGGCTCCAGCTCGTCGATCGTGGTCCCGTCGAACGCGCAGCTATAGCGCTCGCTGAAGCGCTGTTCGTCGAAGGCGCCGCGGTCCGCCGGCGCGACCAGCATCACACCCTCGCCCAGGCGCAGCGCCGTCTCCACGGAGTCGGCCAGGCGGGAGGCGTCCGGATTGGGGTTGTCAGGCCCGAAGGCCCGGCCGTCGTCGTCCTGGTGCCGCACAACGAGGCGATCCACCACGATCTCGATCGTGTGGCGCTTGTACTTGTCCAGCGATGGCGCCTCGTCGAGGTCGAGCAGCTCCCCGTCGACGCGGACCCGGACGAAGCCCTGCCGCCGCGCAGCCTCGAAGACCCGGTCGCCCTCGGTCTTCCGGTCGTTGACGATGGGGCTCAGGACCAGCAGCCGCGTGCCCTCCGGCAGCGCCAGGATCCGGTCCACGATCTGCTGGACGGACATGCGGGCGATCTCACGGCCGCATGTCGGGCAGTGCGGGTGGCCGACGCGCGCGAAGAGCAGGCGGAGATGGTCGTAGATCTCGGTGACGGTTCCGACCGTGGACCGCGGGTTGCGGCTGGCGCCCTTCTGGTCGATGGAGATGGCCGGCGACAGCCCGTCGATCTGGTCGACGTCCGGCTTCTCCATCTGGCCGAGGAACTGCCGCGCGTACGCCGACAGACTCTCGACATAGCGTCGCTGACCCTCGGCGTAGATGGTGTCGAAGGCCAGGCTGGACTTGCCGCTTCCGGAGAGGCCGGTGATCACGACCAGCCGGTCGCGCGGCAGCTCCACGGTGATGTTCTTGAGATTGTGTTCGCGGGCACCGCGTACGACGATGGCGTCCTGGGGCACGAGACTGATTCTAAGCTCCCGATCGATTTCGAACAAGTGTGCGAAATCGACGACCGGCCCGGCGTCCTGGGGCTTGGTTAGCCGCTCCGGCCCTCGCGGGCGGCAACGGCAGCGTCGAGCAGGTTCGCGAAGTCGACGGCTCCGTGCGCCATCGGGGCCTGCGTGGCCCGCTCCAGACCGCGCAGGATCGCTGCATAGCTCACCACCTGGTACGCGGACCCCAGCGCCAGCACCTGCTGGTAGAGCGGGGCGAGCTCGGCCTCGGGGACCACGTCGGACCAGGCCCCGACCCACGCCTGCCAGAGCGCCGGGCGCTGCGTCGGATCGTCCACGTAGCCGACCCACGTCGCGAAGTCCACCAGCGGATGGCTGACGGCTCCGTCCGTCCAGTCGAAGATGACCGGGCGGCCGTCCACCACCGCGACGTTCCCGGAGTGGAAGTCGCCGTGCACCAGCGACTCCGCGATCCCGATTCCGGCCAGCTCGACTGCGTCGGCACGCACCCGCTCCACGAGCTCCGCACGCCGCTGCACGGATTGCCGCCACTCGACGGGCGGAGGCGCCTCAGTGAAGGCGGCCGCCAGGTCGTCCGCGAGCCGTTCGAGCGGACGGTGGGCGGCCCCGGCCCCCATCAGCGCGGCAGTGTCCGCGGCCATCTCCCGCTGCATGTGGACGAGCAGCCGCACGGCGTCGGTGCCGATGGCGTCCCCCCGCTGGTCGCCCACCTCCGCCTTGCCCAGGTCCTCCAGCGCCAGCCATGCCTCATCGTCGTTCCAGCCGAGGATTCGCGGCAGGGCGCCGGGGAACCGATCGGCGAGGACGCGCGTGATGCGGGGCTCCGCCGCGAAGTGCGGATAGGCGGCCTTGACCCAGACCGCGCCGCGGTCGGTCTCCGTTCGCAGGAGCGCGGAGATGCCCCACTGCCGCATCTGCTCGACAGGCCCGCTGCGCGTCCGGCCGTTGTCACGGAGCACACCGTCGAGCCACGGGGCCGCGCGGCCGAGCCAACCGGCCCGCGACCACGCGGCACGCAGCGCGGGCGTGGCCGTCGCACCGGCAATCTCAGCCAGCCAGTCGGATGCCCGCGCGCGAATCGCGTCGGGCACTCCGTCCGGGTCGAGGGCGTCTGCCTCGAGCCAGGCGGCGCCGTCCGGCAACTGCCAGCCCGCCCCTGGCGCCTCGAACACGATCAGCATCGGCACGGGGTCCATGCCCTGGACGCCTGCCGGCACGTGCACCTCCAGGACCGGGGCATCGATCCCGAGCGCCTCGGCGATCGCACGCCGGGCCGGCGGCAGCGCGCGCTCGTCGGGGTCCAGCCCGATGCGGACCGTCGGGAGCCGCCCTGGCCCGTCGTCGCCGTCTCGGCCAACCGTGGCGATGCGGCCGCCGGCGTCGGGCAGGAGGACGATCAGATCGACCTGCATGGCGTGGCACTCTAACGGTCGGGAAACCCGGCAGCGCGCTGCCGCGTCAGGAGTCCGATGGCCCTCACCACACGCCGCGCGGTCGCTTCGACGGCGATCGCGCTCAGCCTGCTCGGCGCCTGCAGCTCCGTCGTCCCGAGCCCAGCACCGTCACCGTCACCGTCGCCGGCCGTGACGGCAAACGTGGCGCCGGTCGGCCAGATGGTGCTCGCCACCGTGCCGGACGGAGACCTCCGCCTCACGATCAGCGCAACACACGGCTCGTACGCCCCAGGCGAGCCAATCGAGGTCGCTGCCGAGCTGGCCTACCTCGGCCCGCACGATGCCGTGAAAGTGGCGGGCTCCGGGTCGGGCCTCGTCCTCTTCGGCCTGAAGCAGCTCGATGGGCGGTTCGAGATGGGTTACTCCGCGACGGACGACTGCGTCCCGTACACGCTGGAGCAGGGAAAGCCCACGACCGTGGCGTACTCCAAGTCCGGCGGATACGGGGCCGACGACCCGGACGCGGCCTTCTGGACGCAGTTCTTCGCCGATCCGCTGCTCCGCCTCCCGGTCGGCCGGTGGCAGATCACCGCCAGGGCCACCTTCCTCGGACCCGGGTGCAAGCTGCCGACGCGCATGGTCGACGCGCCCCTCGTGATCGAGGTGCGCTGAGGGAGCGGCGGCACTAGCTCACTAGCTGCGCCGGCGTCCGCCCGTCGGCCGCGACCCGGTCCGCTTGATCACGTTCGGCGTCACGCGCCGGTCCCAGGTGGGCTTCTCCAGCCAGCGCGCCATCCAGCCTGCGTCGTCGCCCTCGTGCTCGTCCTTGATGCCCGGCAGCCAGTCGCCGGCCGTGCCCTCATCGGGACTCGCGTCGACGGGCTCTTCGCCGGCCTCGAGGACGGCAACCTCCGTGACCTCGAGGGTGGCCTCTCCACGACGCGCGGCCGCTCGAGCCCGCCGGTCGCCTCCGCGAAGCGCCTTCATGCGTGACGACGGCTTGGCCATTCCCTGCGGAGAGACGACCGGAGAGGGCGCATCGGCAGCCGCGGCCGCGCCCTCCGCCGCGCGGAGGACCGTGGTGGACGCGTCCTGCTCCAGCACGCGCAGCCGGATCTGCTGGATCTCGTCCCGGATGGCGGCTGCCCGCTCGAACTCCAGCTCCTTCGCGGCCGCGCGCATCTGCGCCTCGAGCTGGCCGACGAGCTTGCCGATCTGCTCCTTGGACATGTCGGTGAGCTCGCGCCCGTCCGACCCGTAGGCACCCGGCGATTCCGCCACGGCACGGAGCCGGTCGTTGATGTCCCGGATCTCCTTGATGATCGTCTGCGGCGTGATGCCGCGCTCCGTGTTGTGGGCGATCTGGACAGCACGCCGGCGGTTCGTCTCCTCGATCGCCACCTTCATCGAATCGGTCATGCGGTCGGCGTACATGACCACCTCGCCGCTGGTGTTGCGGGCGGCGCGGCCGATCACCTGGATCAGCGACCAGGCGCTGCGGAGGAAGCCCTCCTTGTCGGCGTCGAGGATCGCGACTAGGGTCACCTCGGGCAGGTCGATGCCCTCGCGCAGGAGGTTGATCCCCACCAGCACGTCGTAGATGCCGAGGCGCAGGTCGCGCAGGATCTGCACCCGCTCGAGCGTGTCCACCTCGCTGTGGAGGTAGCTGACCTTCACGCCCATCTCGTGCAGATAGTCGGCCAGGTCCTCGGCCATCTTCTTGGTCAGCGTGGTGACGATCGCGCGCTCGCCCTTGTCCACCCGATCGCGGATCCGGTCGATGAGATCGTCGATCTGGCCTTCCGTCGGCTTGACCTCGATCATCGGGTCCACGATGCCGGTTGGCCGGATGAGCTGCTCCACGATCTGCTGCGAGCGCTGGAGCTCGTACGCGCCCGGTGTGGCGCTCATGAAGATCACCTGGTCGAGATGGTTCTCGAACTCCTCGAAGGTCAGCGGACGGTTGTCCAGCGCGGACGGCAGGCGAAAGCCGAAGTCGACCAGGATCTCCTTGCGGGTCCGGTCGTTCTTGTACATGCCGACCGACTGCGGGATGGTCATGTGGCTCTCGTCCACGACCAGCAGCCAGTCCGGCGGGAAGTAGTCGAGCAGCGTCCACGGACGTGAGCCGGCCTCGCGCCCCGCGAGGTGACGCGAGTAGTTCTCGATGCCGGAGCAGAAGCCCAGCTCGCGCATCATCTCCACGTCGAACGAGGTGCGTTGCCGGAGCCGCTCGGCCTCCAGGATCATGCCCTTCGCGTTCAGCTCGGCGACGCGCTCCTCCGCCTCCGCCTCGATCGCGACCAGGGCCACCTTCATCTTGTCCGCCGGCGTCACGTAGTGGCTGGCCGGATAGACGTTGAGCTCCTTGCGGTCCGCGAGCACCTCCCCCGTGAGCGGGTCGATCTCCGTGATCCGCTCCACCTCGTCGCCGAAGAACTCGACGCGCACCACGAAGTCGTCGTACGCGGGCTGGAGCTCCAGCGTGTCGCCACGGACCCGGAACTTGGCACGGCTGAGCTGCTGGTCGTTGCGCTGGTACTGGAGATCCACGAGCTGCCGGAGGATGCCGTCGCGCCGGTACCTTCCGCCCTGCCGGATGCGGATGACGGTCGCGCCGTAGTCCACCGGTGCGCCGAGGCCGTAGATGCAGCTGACGCTGGCGACGATGATCACGTCCTTCCGCTCGAACAGCGCATGCGTGGCCGCGTGGCGCAGCTTGTCGATCTCGTCGTTGCGCGACGAATCCTTCTCGATGTACGTGTCGCTGCGCGGCAGGTACGCCTCGGGCTGGTAGTAGTCGAAGTAGCTCACGAAGTACTCGACCGCGTTGTCCGGGAAGAAATCCCGGAACTCGCTGTACAGCTGAGCAGCCAGCGTCTTGTTGTGCGCGAGCACGAGCGTCGGCTTCTGAATCTGCTCGATGGTCCAGGCCATGCTCGCGGTCTTGCCCGTCCCGGTGGCGCCCAGCAGGGTCTGGTGCTTCAGCCCCTTGCGGATGCCGGCGACGAGCTTTTCGATTGCCTGGGGCTGGTCTCCGGTCGGCTTGAAGTCGGCGACCATCTTGAAATCGGGCACGGCCCGAGTTTACCAGCGATGGTCCCAAATGCGAACGTTCGTTCGTTTCTCCGGGTCCGCGGTTGGCGACCGGTCAGCCATCGACGAATGACGGCGCCAGCGCCTCCGCGAGGGCATCCTCCACGCGGGCCTCGGTCTCCTCGAGCACCCCATCCGTCGAGAGCCGGCGCGTCGCCCGGGCGCCAAGCCGGTCGGCCAGATCGCTTCCCTGGGCCGCGAGCCGCCGTTCCATGTCGTCGGGGAGCATGCCCCGACCCGCGAGCCGCACGCGCTGCGACTCGGGGCTGCACTCGACGAGCCAGACCTCGTCGCAACGCTCGGCGAGTCCACCTTCGATCAGCTTGATCGCCTCGACGACCACGAACGGGTCGCCGCTCGACGCGGCCGACTCCATGCGGGCGAGCAGCCGCGATCGCACGACCGGGTGGACGATCTGCTCCAGGTCCAGGAGCGCGGCAGGGTCCGCGAACACGACGGCCGCGAGTGCCGCCCGATCGAGCGATCCGTCGGGTGCGAAGACGCCCTCGCCGAAGCGCCCGCGGAGGGGCTCGAGCGTCGCCTCCCCCGGGCCCGTGGCCTCGCGCGCGATGGCGTCCGCATCGATGATGGTGCCGCCGAGCTCGCCGAGGATGCGCGCGACCGTGGACTTGCCGCAGCCGATCGGACCGGTGATCCCGATCACGAAAGGCCGGCTCTTCGGCGGGCCGCTCATCGCGGGGCGCGCTCAGCAACGGAGAGCCAGGCGTCCTCGGCCTGGGCGAGCGCCGCGTCGACGTCTGCCAGCTCGCTGGTGAGCCGCCGCAGCTCCACGAAGTTTGCCTGGACCGTGCGATCGCCCAGGGCCAGCTCCAACTGGCTCTTCCGAAGTCCCAGGCGCGTCAGGTCCTCCTCGACCGCCCTGGACTGTCGCCGGTAGGCATCCTTGGAGAGCTTCGTCGCGCGGGACGCGATGGGCGGCCGGCGTCCGTTGCCGGGACCTCCCGCCGGCGCAGTGGCCGATGGCACCGCGGTCGGCGCAGGCTTGGGTGCGGCGCCGGCGGAGCGAGCCGTCGAAGACCCTGCGGCCCTGCCGAACCGGTGCGCGGTCCGCTCCAGCTCGCCGGCGACCGTCCAGCCCTCGCCGACGGCCAGCCGCCACGCCTTGTAGCCACCGTCGAACTCGACCGCGCGGCCGGGCTTGCCAGCCGAGCCCGACTCGACCACCCACAGCCGCTGCGTGATCGTCTCGAGGAGCCGCCGATCATGGGACACGACGAGGAGCGTCCCAGGCCACTCGCGCAGGAACGACTCCAGCGCCTCGCGCGCCGGGATGTCCAAGTGGTTCGTCGGCTCGTCGAGCAGCAACAGGTTCGCCGGGGT
Source organism: Chloroflexota bacterium (assembly GCA_034667005.1). Lineage (GTDB taxonomy): Bacteria > Chloroflexota > Limnocylindria > Limnocylindrales > CSP1-4 > JAFMJV01. The sequence goes on along the minus strand of JAXDKU010000089.1, from coordinate 18,981 downwards.
GATGCCGAGCAGTGCCAGCTCCAGGCGCGAACGCTCCCCGCCGGAAAGCTCCGCGACCGGCTTGAAGACGTCCTCGCCGCGGAAGAGGAAGCGCGCCAGATACGCGCGTGCCGGGCCGTTGTCGACTGGCGCGACGGCCAGCAGCGCATCGAGGACCGTCGTCCCGGGGATGGCGGCACCGCGGAGCTGGGCCAGGTAGCCGGGCTGCACCGCCGCCCCGAGTCGAGGGAAGCCGTCGAGTGGGGAGAGCGCCCCGGCGATCGTGCGGAGCAGGGTGGTCTTGCCCGCGCCGTTCGGGCCGACGATGCCGATCCGGTCGCCCCGGTTGGCGATGAGCCGCTCCACCTCGAGAATGGCCACGGGCGCTGACGGCGGGTCGCCCTCCAGTCCGCGCGAGCCGCCGAAGCCGACCGTCACGTTCTCGATCACGACGACGGTGTCGCCGGAGCGCACGGGTCCGCCACCCACCAGCGCCGTGCCCGGCAGCGCGAGTCGCGCCATGCGCTTCGGCGCGTCGACGCGCGCCTCCTCGATCTGCTCCAGGCGCCGCTCGTGCTCGTGCATCTTTGCGTACTTGCGGTGGCTCCGATAGCGCTGAATGAGCTCCCGCTCTCTGGCCGCCGCGTCGACGCTGCCCTCCGCGTCCTTGCGCTGCCGGGCGTCGTGCGCCTCCCGCTGCATCAGGTACGCCGAGTACCCCCCGCGGAACGGCGTCAGCCGCCGGTCCCGCAGCTCCCAGATCCGTGTCACCACGGCGTCCAGGAAGGCCCGGTCGTGCGACGCCACCACGAGCGCGCCCTTGCGCCGCTGAAGCGCCGTCTCCAGCCACTCGAGCGCGCCGAGGTCCAGGTGGTTCGTCGGCTCGTCCAGGAGCAGGAGGTCGGGGTCCGAGACGAGCAGCCGGGCGAGGGCGGCACGCGTCTGCTCCCCGCCGGAGAGCTGCGCGACCGGGCGGTGCCAGTCCTCGGACGGGATTCCCAGGCCGGAGAGCGCCTCGTCCACGCGCTGGTCGATGTGGTATCCGTCGAGCGATTCGAAGCGCTCGCGCACATGGGCGTACTCGCTCGACTGGACCTGCTGCGCACCGCCGGCCTCCAGCTCCGCCAGGCGGCGCTCCAGCCGCTCCACCTCGACCGCGCCGGCACGAACGGCCGTCCGCACGTCGGCTGCCGAGCCGAAGGCCGCGTCCAGGTTGGCCTCCTGGGTCAACAGGCCGAGCGTCGTTCCGGACGACAGGATCACGCGGCCCTCGTCCGGCTCCTCGTGCCCCGAGACGATCTCCAGCAGGGTCGTCTTGCCGGCACCGTTCGGGCCGACGAGGCCGATCCGCTCCCCGCGCGCGACGGCACCGGAGACGTCGTCGAGGATGACGAAGTCTCCGATCTCCCGGCGGATGGACTCGAGTCGAAGGACGCTCACGTCAAGAGGCTAGCGGGAAGCCCGCGCGCCGACAGCGCCCTCCCCCGCCGGCAGCTCGGTCCAGCGCGGTCCGCGCGTGGCGCGCGACCTCGCCGAGGCGGCAAGCGCCGCGACTGTGCCGGTCCGTTCGCGCGACGGGAGCCGCTGGCACCACGAGCAGAAGTGCGTGCCGCGCTGGCCGAGCACGATCCGGCGCGTCGGTCGGCCGCAGCGCGGGCACGGCGCGCCCGTCCGCTGGTAGACGTTCAGGAAGTCCTGCATCTCCCCGTCGCCCTCCGGGGCGGTGTAGTCGTCGATCGACGAACCTCGCCGGCGGATGCCTTCTTCCAGGACCTCTCGGATCGCGAGGTAGAGGCGACGTTCGTCGTCGGCCGTCAGGCCCGTGGCGAGCCGGAGCGGGTGCAGCCGCGCTCTCCAGAGCGCCTCATCCGCGTAGATGTTGCCGACGCCCGCGATGAATGCCTGGTCCAGCAGCAGCGGCTTCAACCGGGACCGGCGCTTGCGCAGCCGGGCCCGGAAGTCGCGCAGGGTGAAGTCCGCGGCCAACGGCTCCGGCCCGTGCGCGCCGAACAGCTCACCCTCGTCGTCGGCCCCGAGGATCGCTCCCGCCTCGCCCCGGCGGTAGAAGCCGACCCGCCCGAACTTGCGCACGTCGCGGAAGAGCATCCAGCGGCCGTCGGCCAGCTCGAACCGGACGTGGACATGCCGGTCGTGGGTGGTGCCAGCTGGCACCACAAATATCTGGCCGGTCATCTTGACCTGGATGACCAGGACGGCGTCCCCGCTGAGCGACAGGACGAGCCACTTGGCGCGCCGCCCGACATCGAGAATCTGCCGTCCCACGAGCTGTTGCACGAACGCACCAGGCTCTGGATGGCGGATCGCGCGGGGCCAATCGGTCCAGACGCCGGCGATGGTGGCGCCCGTGACCAGGGGCGCCAGCTCGCGGGCGATCGTCTCGACTTCGGGCAGCTCGGGCATGGGCCGAGTGTAAAGAGGCTGTGATTCGCGGGTTGCGGCCCGTAGGATGGGCTGGCTTACCTGCTGCGACAGGGAATGGCTGCCATGCGATTGCTCGGCGTGGCGGCGGTCTTGCTGCTCGTCGCTGCCCTCGTGCCGGCTGGGGCGGTCGGTGCCGGCGTGGCCGCGGCTCGGGACGATTTTCAGCGCACGGTCGTGAGTGGCTGGGGAAACGCCGATGTGGGCGGCGGCTGGGCCCTGGCTGGCTCCTCGGCCAACTTCGGCGTCTCCGGCGGCCTCGGCTCGATGGCCCTGCCGACGGCCGGCTCGGCCCGCGCGGCAACGCTGACCGGCGTCTCCACCCGAGACGTCTCCCTCTTCTTCAAGGTGCGGCTGTCGAAGGTCCCCGCGGTCGGATCGGTGTTCGCGTACGGCGTCGTGCGGCGGTCGGCCTCGGCGGAGCTGCGCGTCAAGATGCGCATCGCGCCGACCGGTGCGGTCTACGTGCATGCGACCCGGGTCGCCGGCGGGGTCGAGACGGACATCGGGGGCGAGGCCCGGGTCGCCGGGTTGACGGCGGTCGCGGGCGGGCGCTACGACCTGCGCGCCGAGGTGACCGGCCATCACCCGACCCAGATCCGGGTCCGTGCCTGGGGTGACACGGTCGTGGAACCGGCCGCGTGGCCGTACTCCCAGACGAACGCCACCGAGGCGATCCAGGTGGCGGGCGGCGTCGGACTGCGCGGCTACCTCTCGGGGTCCGCCACCAACGCTCCACTGACGCTCGGCTTTGCGAACCTGCTCGCCTCGGACCTGACGCCACCTGCGCCACCTGCGCCAACCCCCGGCCCGACGCCGGCTCCGACTCCGGCCGTGACCGCCGCGCCCACTCCAGCGCCGACTCCGGCTCCGACACCGATCCCGACCTCCGTCCCGACCCCCGCAGCGACCCCCGTTCCAACCCCGGTTTCGACGCTGCCGGCGACGCCGGTTCCGACGCCGGAACCCACGCCCGCTGCGACGCCCGAACCCACGCCGGTGCCGACGCCCGAACCCACGCCGGTGCCGACGCCCGTTCCAACGCCAGTCCCGACGCCCGACCCGACACCCGCTCCAACGCCGATCGCGACGCCCGCGCCGACGCCCGTGCCGACTCCCGTCTCAACCCCGGTGCCGACGCCCGAACCCTCGCCGGTCCCCACGCCCGTCCCAACTCCGATGCCCACGCCGGTGCCCACAGCCGTGCCCACGCCGATCCCGACCGCCCTGCCCACGGCGGCTCCGACGCTTGCCCCGACGGCCGCTCCGAGTCCTGCCCCGGCCCCGCCAATCGTCAACGACGACTTTGCGCGGACGGCGACAAGCGGATTCGGATCCGCGCCCGTCGGCGGCGCCTACGCCGTGGCGGGGACGGCGGCTGACTACAGCGTCGGCAGTGGCTCCGGCTCGATGCGTGGCCTCGCGGGCACCGGCCGCTCGGCCGTGCTGGGCACGGCGTCCGGGACCGACCTCACGCTCCAGGTCACCGCGGCACTCAGCGCGCGGCCCACCGGCGGCAGCGTCTGGCTCTACCTGGCCGCACGCCGCCACGGGTCCGGCGCCGAGTACCGGCTCAAGGTCCGCTTCGATCCCAGCGGCGCGGTCGCCGTCGGGCTGAGCCGGGTTGGCGGCACCACCGAGATCAGCATCGCGACCGAAACCGCCGTTCCGGGCTTGACGGTGTCAGCCGGGCAATGGCTGCGCATCCGCGGCGAGGTGATCGGCTCGGGCCCGACCCAGCTCCGCATCAAAGCGTGGACCGGCTCGGCGGAGCCGCCCGGCTGGCAGCTCACCGCGACCGACACCACGACGGAGCTCCAGTCGGCGGGTTCGGTCGGCCTGAGGACGTACCTCGGCGGCACCGTCTCGAATGGGCCGCTCGTCCTCCAGGTCGACGACTACGTGGTCGCTGCGCCTGGCGTCTCACCGCCTCCGCCGCCGCCTCCGCCTGCGGGCGTCGTCATCGCGGGCGCCGGGGACATCGCCGGCTGCCCGGCGACGGGTGCGGGCCAGACGGCGGCCGTCCTGGACGCCGTGGCTCCCAGCCAGGTGTTCACCGTCGGCGACAACGCGTACCCCAACGGCACCGCCGCCGACTTCACCTGTTTCGAGTCGACGTGGGGCCGCTTCAAGCCGAGCATGATCCCGGTGCCGGGGAACCACGAGTACAACACGCCGGGTGCGCCCGGCTACTACGACTACTTCGGTGTGCTCGCGGGTCCGCGCGGCCTCGGCTACTACGCGAAGGACGTCGGGACCTGGCGCGTCTACGCGCTGAACACGGAATGCACCGCGGTCGACTGCGCCGCGGAGGCAACCTGGCTCGCGAACGACCTCGCGGCCAACCCGCGACAGTGCGTGGTCGGGATCTGGCACGAGCCGAGGTTCAGCTCGGGCCCCCACGGCGACGCGTCGTGGGTCGCGCCGTTCTACCAGGCCCTGTACAACGCGGGTGCGGAGGTCGTGCTCAACGGTCACGACCACCACTACGAGCGTTTCGATCCGATGGACCCGAACGGCACGCTGGACGCGACTCGCGGCCTGCGCGAGTTCATCGTCGGGACCGGCGGCATCGGCAGCACCGTGCTCAACGCCGTGCATGCCAACAGCGCCGCGCGGCAGACCGGCACGTTCGGCGTCCTGAAGCTGACCCTTCGCGCCGCGTCGTACGACTGGGAGTTCGTGCCCGTCGCCGGCCGCACCTTCACGGACTCGGGCACCGCCAGCTGCCACTGATCGGAGGCTACCTCGGGACGGGCGTCATCGACTCCCAGTCATCGCCGACCTTGACGTCCACGTCCAGCGGCACGTCCAGCTTCAAGGCCGATTCCATCGTCTCGCGGACGACGGGGATCAGGCTCTCGACCTCGCCGCGCGGCACCTCGAGGACGATCTCGTCATGGACCGAGAGGAGCATCCGCGCGCTGGAGCCTGCGCGCCGCAGTCGGTCGTGGACCCGGATCAGGGCGATCTTCATGATGTCGGCTGCGGTGCCCTGGATCGGCATGTTGATGGCCATCCGCTCGCCGGAGCCGCGCAGCGCCGAGTTGCGCGCCTCCAGCTCCGGGATCCAGCGGCGCCGGCCGAGCAGCGTCTCGACGTAGCCGCGCTGCTTGGCGGTCTCGCGGATGTGCAGCATGTAGTAGCTGATGCCGCTGTAGGCCGCGAAGTACGAGCTGATGAACGCCTGCGCCTCCTGCCGCGGGATGTTCGCGCGCGAGGACAGGCCGAAGTCGCTCATGCCGTAGGCGAGGCCGAAGTTGACCATCTTGGCCATCGAGCGCTCGTCCGGCGTGACGTCGGCTGGGTCCTTGTGCAGCACGCGGGCCGCCGTCTCCCGGTGGATGTCCGCGCGTCGCTCGAAGGCCTCGCGCAGGTGCACGTCGCCCGAGACGTGGGCGAGGACACGCAGCTCGACCTGGGAGTAGTCCGCCGCGACCAGCACCCGGTCGGGATCTCCCGCGACGAACGCCCGCCGGATCTTCCGCCCGAGCTCCGTCCGGATGGGGATGTTCTGGAGGTTCGGGTCGGTCGAGCTCAGGCGCCCGGTGGAGGCGACGGCCTGGTGGAAGCTCGTGTGCAGGCGGCCCGTCTGGGGGTCGAGCAGGGCGGGCAGCGAGTCGACATAGGTGCTCTTGAGCTTGGTGTAGAGCCGCCAGTCGAGGAGCATGCCGACCATCGGGTGTGCCGCGCGCAGCTCCTCGAGCACGCCTGCGTCGGTAGAGAAACCCGTCTTCGTCCGACGGCCACGCGGAAGGTTCAGCTCGTAGAAGAGGACCTGCTCGAGCTGCTTCGGGCTCCCCAGCGTGAACTGATGCCCGACCGAGGCGAAGATCTCCTCCTCGAGGCGGCCGATCTCGGTGCCGAACGTCGTGGCCAGGTCGCCGAGGGCCTGGCGGTCGATCGAGACGCCCGTGGATTCCATGTCCGCGAGGACCGGGATCAGCGGCAGCTCCAGCTCGTCCATGATCCGCCGCAGCGCCGGCGTCTCGGCGAAGTCGGCCTCCAGCGCCGGCCGTACCGCGGCTGCCGCAAGCGCCTGGATGGCGGCATGCTCCGGGCCCCGCAGGTCGCCGGCCTTCGGCAGCTCCAGGCTCAGCCGTTCGGCGGTGATGTCGCCGAGCGACTGCGAGCGCAGGGCCGCATTCAGGATGTAGGCCGCGATCTGCGTGTCGAAGCCGACCCTGGGCAGCGACGCGGTTGACGCGCTGCTCCGCTCGGCCCGGGGGTCCCGGCGCGCCAGCTCCCAGACGAGGAGCTGCTTGGCCTGGTGTCCGGCGAGCGGCTTTCCCGACGCCACGATCGCGTCGGCCAGCGCCGCGGATGTCGAGGCATCGGCCGCCACCACCCGGCCGTCGCGCCCCGCCACCGCCAGCCCGAGCAGCGACCCGCGGCGCGGCCTCGGGTCGTCGAGCGCCACGCCGACGGTCAGCTCGTCCTGCGAGGCGAGCCAAGCGCCCACGTCGGTGCCGGATTCGAACGCCTCCACGACCGCCGGATCCCGCAGCGCAGCGGCCAGGCGACCGCGCGGATCGTCCGTGACGCCGTGGATGACGACGTCCGATGATGCGGCCCCGGCCGGGCTCGAGCCGTTGGCCGAAGGGTCGACGGAGGGCTCCGCGGCTGTCTCCGCGGATGTCTCGCCACCCGCCGCCATGTCGCCGGCGCCGTCCGCGTCCAGGCCGTTTCCCGCAGGCGCATCTCGTTGCGCCACCGCGACGGCGGCGAAGTCGAGACTCAGCTGAAGGCCGGTTCCCTCCCCAGTCGCCGAGGGCGGCCGGTTGCGCGGCGACAGCTCGCGGCCCGGGACGATGGCCGCGGGCACGGGTGCGCTCCGGTCGGCCTGGCGCAGCAGATCGCCGGGCTCATGCGCCTCCTCGCCATCGACCTGCGGCAGCCGCTCCACGAGCGTGCGGAACTCGTACTCGCGGAAGAGGCGCAGGACCTCGTTCCGGTCGTAGTCGCCGAGTCGCGCCTGTGAAAGGTCCAGCTCGATCGGCACGTCCCGCGCGATCGTCACCAGCTCCCGCCAGAGGAAGACGTCGTCGCGTGCCTCGCGCAGCTTCTCGCGGAACCGCTCCGGCTTGATCTCGTCGAGGTGCTCGTAGAGGCCCTCGAGCGTGCCGTACGCCTGGAGCCAGCCCGCGGCCGTCTTGTCGCCGACGCCGGCAATGCCCGGGATGTTGTCCGTGGAATCGCCCTTGAGCGACTTGAAGTCGATCATCTGGTGCGGCTCCAGCCCGTAGCGCGCGCGGATCTCGTCTGGGCCGTAGTAGACCGTCGATTGGACGCCCATGCGCGTGGTCATCAGCTGCGTGTTGTCGCTCGCGAGCTGGAGCATGTCCAGGTCCCCCGACACGATCGTGGAGGCGTAGCCGCGTTCCTCGGCCTGGCGCGTCAGCGTGCCGATCAGGTCGTCGGCCTCGAAGCCCTCGAGCTGGTGAATGGGGATGCGGAATGCGCCGAGCAGCTCGCGGATGATCGGGAACTGGTCGCGCAGGTCGTCCGGGGTCGGCCGCCTAGTCGCCTTGTACTCCGCGAAACGGTCGTGCCGGAACGTCCGACCCATGTCGAAGTTGGCGATGACGTAGTCCGGCTTCACGTCCTGGAAGCCGCGGAGCACGATGCTCCAGAAGCCGAATGCGGCGTTGACCAGCTGGCCCTTGCTGGTGGTGAGCGGCGTCTCGATGAGGGCGAAGTACGCGCGATAGATCAGGCTGTGCGCGTCGATCAGCATGATCCGTTCCACGGGTCGAGTGTAGCCCTCGAGGTCCTCAGGAACGCGCACGCCGCTGGGTGTGAAGGCGCCGCAGGCGCCCCGGCGGAGAAACCTAGATCGTGCGTCCGATGCGACGCGCGAGCCAGCTCAGGCCGATGACGATCAGGCCCACCGAGGCAAGGACGGCTCCCAGGACGAGGAGCGACGGGAACGAGTCGCCGGCCGCATCAGCCCGGGCCTGGCCGACCTGGACGCTGCCCGGATTCTCTGCGGAGTCCCTCGCGACATCCGGCGAAGCCTTCTCACCGTTGCCGGCGACCGCTCCGATGCGAAGGTCCGCGGTCGGTTCAGGTGAAGCGGTCAGCATCTCCTGCGGCGTCATGGGGCTCGACTGGGCTCCGGGCTGACTGGACTGGCCCGTCACGTCCCCGGATCCCGGCGACGCGGGAGTCATCACCCCGGTGGTCGATTCCGTCGGTGCAGCCTTCACGCTCGGGCCGGCCGTGGCGGAGAAGCGTTGCGAGGCCGGTGCCGGCGCCGATGCCGTGCCACCCAGGCGGGGCAGCGATCCGACCACGACCAGCAGCAGGCCGATGGCCACTGCGGCGCCCGCGAGAGGCCGGACGACGTCGAGGCGGAAACCGGCGGTGATGCGTTCGACGAAGCGACGGAAGCCGCCGTTCCGGACGGCCGCGGCCTGCTGATGCGACATGCGGAAGTCGCGCGGGCGACGCGGCAGGGCCATCTGACTGGTGGCGTCGGCGATCAGCCGGAGCTCCGTCCCGAGCGCGGCGCATGCCGCGCAACCGGCGATCAGCGCGCGGGCCTGCTCCAGCTCGGCGGGACGGAGATCGTCGTCCGCCTCGAGGAACCGGACGACCAGGAGCCGGTCGTGGCGGGCATGCTCCGAGGGGTGGGGGTTCGCGGTCACGTCGTTCAGACGCCTCTACTCACGAAGCAGTTCCATGTCCGGCGACAGGAGATCCCGCAGGGCCAGCCGTCCGCGATGGATGCGCGACTTCACCGTCCCGAGGGAGACGCCCGTCATGTCCGCGATCTCCTGGTAGTCGTAGCCCTCGATGTCGTAGAGCACGATCGCCGTGCGCTGATCGTCGGTGATCTCGGTCATCGCGGCTGCGATGACGCGGCTCCGCTGCCGCATGATGGCCGTCCGCTCGGGCGACTCCGATTCGTCTGCCGGCGGCTGCCACGCCTCGTCCTCCCACTCCGGGAACGGGTCCGCCGGCCGGCGCTTGCGGTTGCGCAGGATGTCGGTCGCGGCATTCATGGCGATGCGCGTCAGCCAGCTGCGGAACGAGTCTCCGCGGAAACGCGCGAGGTTGCGGTAGGCACTGAAGAAGGCTTCCTGGACCGCGTCGCCGGCCGCGTCCCGGTCTCCCACCACGCGGACGCAGATCGCATAGAGCGTGTCCTGGTAGAGCTCCACCAGCCGGTTGAACGCGTCGAGCTCCCCGTCCAGCGCGGCGCGGACGAGCGCGCGATCCCGGACGTGGTACTCCTCGTTGTGGATGGGGCCCGCGGGCCTGATCCGGACCGGCTGATCCTCCACGCGTGACGGTCGTCCTCCAGGGCTGGCGATGCGGGCCGACACAAGGTCGACCCGGGTCTCCCTTGGGACGCACACGGGCAGCCAACCGTGGCGCAGCCCTTCCCTGCGTTGCGGCGGCCGAGTCTAGCATCGGCCGCTCGCGGCGCGGAGGCCCCGGCATGCGAGAATCGGCAGCCCGCGCCGAAGTGGCGGAATCGGCAGACGCGACGGTCTCAAAAACCGTTGGGAGCAATCCCGTGAGGGTTCGATCCCCTCCTTCGGCACCACAGCTCGACGGCCACGCGACCGCCGAGCGACAGCCGGCGGCCGGGAGCCTGTCACGCGGTCGCGGCTAGAGAAGGAGACGGGATGCTCGTCGTCGTCGGGTTGCTGGTCATCGGGGTCGCGATCGTCGTGGCGTCGCTCGCGTGGGCGCAAACGGGGCTCGCGCGACGGCACGAGGTGCAGCCTCGCTCGAGGCGCTTCGTCGCCGGAGGCGTCGGCGTGCTCGTCGGCCTCCTGGTGTCCGTCGCCGCGCTGGGCTTTCGCGAGATCCCGGCCGGCCAGGTGGGCATCGTGGTCAGCTTCGGTCGCATCGAGCAGGGCTCGCTTTCGCCGGGCCTCGCGTGGGTCACGCCTCTCATCAACAACGTGGTCGTGATGGACGCCCGCGTCCAGGCCTACAACTTCGGCGGCGACACCGGCGTCGAGGCGTTCACCAAGGAGCAGCAGCCGGCCTACCTGTTCGGGGTCGTGAACTATCACATCGACCGGGCGTACGCGGCAGACCTCTACCAGAACGTGGGCATCGACTACTTCGACAAGATCATCCGCCAGCAGTCGGACGCGGCGCTCAAGCAGGACGCCCGCCTGTACGGGGTCGACGAGATCACCGCGAAGCGGGACGAGCTGGCGCGGAGCGCGCAGCAGCGACTGGCCAACGACGTCGCGCCGTATCACATCACCGTCGACGGAATCTTCATCTCGCAGGTCGGGCTCTCGCCCGAGTACGTCCAGGCAGTCGAGGCCAAGCAGATCGCCCTCCAGAACGTCCAGAAGGCGCAGGCCGACGCCGAGGCCCGCCGGCAGGCCGCCCAGGGCGAGGCGGATGCACAGGTGACGCTGGCCAACGGGCAGGCGGAGGCGAACGCAGCGATCAATGCGTCGCTGACGGAGAATCTCATCCGCTGGCAGACCATCCAGAAGCTGTCACCGAACGTCCAGGTGATGCTGCTTCCCTCCGACCAGGGTCTGCTCTTCAACATTCCACTCCCCTCGGCGAGCCCGACTCCGTAGTGGCGCACCGGGGGGAAGCGCAGTGGGGGTACCGATGATCGAGCCGGCCGGCGGCGGACCGAGGCGGAGAGGCCTCCGACTCGTGGCGAGCGCGACCCTCGCGCTGATCGCCAGCCTGGTGCTGCTTGCCGGGACGGCCGGGCCGGCCGCCGCCGCGGTGCCAGTGCTGCGCGGCGCGATCACCGACGAGACGGGCGTCCTGGCCGGTGGCACGGACCGCATCGCCGGCGCGCAGCGGGCCCTCTTCGACGCGACGGGCGTCCAGCTGTACGTCCTGTTCGTCAAGACGACCCAGCCCACGGACATCGCCGACTACGCGGTGGACGTGGGGGATCGCAACGGGCTCGGGCCGCGCGATGCGCTGCTCGTGGTCGCGATCCAGGACCGGACCGACTGGATCCAGCTTGGGAGCGGCCTGCGTGACGTCGTGTCGCAGAACGAGATCGACAGCCTCGTAAACGCCCTCGAGAGCCGCCTCAAGGACGCGGACTCCGTCGGCGGCGTCGTTGGCGTGGCCGATTCGCTTCGGGCTGCGATCCCGGCCGTCGCGACACCGCGACCGACCGCCGCCGCCACGGCAGGCCCGGGCGCGACGGCCGCGCCCGTACCCGCGCCGGGCACAGGCTCGTCGGGCGGATCGTCGGGTGGCGTGTCGATCGTGCCCATCTTGCTCGTGCTCGTCGTCATCGGCGTCGGAGGCTGGCTCTTCGTGCGCGTGCGGCGCGAACGCACGGCGCGCCGCACCTCCTTCCAGGTGGCCGCGGAGCAGGAGCGCCTCGGCCGCGAGGCCAATGCGCTGCTCATCGCCACGGACGATGCGCTCCGGGACGCGCAGCAGGAGGCCGGCTTCGTGGAAGCGGAGTTCGGCGCCGCGGATGCGGCCCAGATGCTCAACGCGCTCGGCGGGGCGCGCGAGGAGCTGCGCCAGGCGTTCGCGCTCGGCCAGGAGCTGGACGACACGATCCCGGAGCCGCCGGAGAAGCGGCGCGAGATGATCCAGCAGATCATCGAGCACTCGAAGCGCGCCCAGGCCACCATCGACGGGCAGCGACAGGCCATCGAGCAGCTGCGCGACCTGGAGGAGAAGGCACCGGCCGTCCTGGCGACGCTCCAACCCCAGATCGAGGCACTCGACCAGCGGCTCCCCGCTGCGCGGGACGCCCTCGAGCGGCTCGGCCGCTACGCGGCGGACAGCTGGAAGGGCGTGGCCGGCAACCTGGAATCGGCCCAGGAACGGGTCGCGTCCGCCCGGCAGCACCTGGCCGGGGGGCTCGCGGCGGTCGCGGCACAGGACCGGCCCAAGGGTGCATCGGAGGCGCGCGCCGCGCGTACGGACGTGACCGAGGCCGGCACGCTTCTCGACGGGCTGTCGCAGACGGTGGCGTCGCTGGACGACATGAAGGCCAAGATCCCGGCCCAGATCGAGGCTGCCGGCAGGGACCTTGACGAGGCACGGACCGCGATCGCGGCCGATGCGCCCGCGGAGCGGCGCGAGGCGCTGCGCGTCGCGGAGGAGGCGCTGGCGGCGGCGCGGACGGCGGCAGGAGCCGCACAGCCCGATGTCGTCACGGCGATGCGGCAGGCCACGGCCGCAGCCGCGCAGGCGGCCCAGCTGCTGGGCGGCGTCCGCGCCGAGGTCCTCCAGCGGCAGCGCGCCGCCGAGGCCGCCGCGAGCGCCATTGGTGGCGCGGAGGCAAGCATCCAGCAGGCGGACGGCTTCATCCGGGATCACCGTCGCGCGCAGGCCCTCGGGCGGCGTGCGCGCAACCGGCTCGACGACGCCAACCGGTACCTCGAGCAGGCCCGTGCATCCCTAGCCGCGAATCCGATGCAGGCGGTCCAGGAGGCGCGGACCGCCGACGCCCTGGCCGACGAGGCGCTGTCTCTCGCGCAGCAGGATGCTGCCGGCGGCGCTTCCGGGTGGGTGACTCCGCCCAGCGGCCCCGATGACGCGCTCGGAGGGCTGCTTGCGGGTATCGTGCTGGGAGGCTTCTTCGGCGGTGCTGGCCGTGGTGGACGTCCGGGTGGCTCGAACCGGCCGCGCGGGTCCTCAGGGGGCGGTGGCTTCGGAGGCTTCGGCTCGGGCGGTGGCGGTGGCTTCGGGGGTGGCCCCGGAGGCGGCGGTGGCTTCGGCTCCGGCGGATTCGGCGGAGGCAGCAGCGCTGGACGGGGCGGATTCGGCGGAGGCCGCGGGGGCGGCGGGAAATGGTGAGGGACTCGACCAGATGCAAGCCCGCATTGAAGCGGGTCTGAACCGGGAATCACGGCAGAGCGAGAGAAGGAGACACACCCATGGCGTCATCGATCCTTGGCCGGATGGGCCAGCTCGTGCGGGCGAACATCAACTCGATGCTCGACCAGGCGGAAGACCCCGAGAAGATGCTCGACCAGCTCGTGCGGGACTTCACCGAGAACATCGCCGAGGCCGAGGAGGCCGTGGCCCAGACGGTCGGCAATCTGCGCCTGCTGGAGGACGACCTGCGCGAGGCGCAGGACGCGGAGCAGGAGTGGGGCGGCAAGGCGCGGGCCGCGGCCGAGAAGGCCGGTTCGCTCCGCGGCCAGGGCCAGACGGCCGATGCCGACCGCTTCGACGAGCTCGCTCGGGTGGCGCTGCGCCGCCAGATCGGCTTCGAAGAATCCGTCAAGACAATGCAGCAGCAGGTCGCCCAGCAGACCGCACTGACCGACCAGCTCAAGGATGGGCTCAACAAGCTGCGCACGAAGCGTGAGGACCTCGTCTCCAAGCGCGACGAGCTCGTCAGCCGCGCCAAGATGGCGCGCGCGCAGACCCAGGTGCAGCAGGCCGTCCGCGACGTGTCGGTGATGGATCCGAGCAGCGAGCTCAACCGCTTCGAGGAGCGCATCCGCCACGAGGAGGCGATGGCCCGCGGCATGGCCGAGGTCAGCGCATCGTCGCTGGAGGACCAGTTCGCGCAGCTCGAGGACGACGCCACCGAGACCGAGGTCGAGGCCCGCATGGCGGCGATGAAGGGTGGCTCAGGCTCGGCTTCCTAGCAGCGACGCAGGGGTGCGCGGCACGTGCCGCGCCCGCCCCACCAAAACGAAGGACGCCATCCCGACAGCCGGGATGGCGTCTCTGTGTGTGCGGCGCGGCAACTGCCGCATCGGCGGCTCCGGGTTACACCGCCGAGCGGCGGCCCGTGAGCAGCTGCACGATCAGCACGATCGCCGCGATGACCAAGAGCGCGTGGATCAGCGCGCCGCCGACGGACGTCAGCAGGCCAAGCAGCCAGAGGATCAGCAGGATCGCGATCAGCGTCCAGAGCATTCGTCACGCCTCCTGAGTGTGGTCGCCGCCGTGGCGGTGGCTAGGTGGATCGAGAGGTTGGCGCGAGCGTCTCGCGAGCGTCTCGCGCGCGGTCCGTCAGGCTTCTCGTCGGGCGATGCCGATCCCGGCGACGATGATCAGCTCCAGGATGGTCCACCCGACCAGCGCCACGATCGCGGCGATGTCGAGGATCGAGCGGCCCGCCGTGAGGGCGTCCGTTCGCAGGATTCCCTCGAACGGCGCCACGAACAGGGCGCTCGTGTTGTAGATGAACTGGACGATGTCGTTGTTGCGGCTCGCGTTCACGAGCAGCAGGACCAGGCGAAGGATGATCACGGCCTGGATGAGCGCAAACACGAAGACGACGATCCGCCGGACCAGCTCGGCCGAGCTCGGCGAGCGCGTCACCGTGCGGGTCGTCGTTGCCGAACCGGCAACGGGCACTCCGACCGGAGTGGAGGTCACCACCTGTCGAGTGACCTGCTCTTCCTGAACCATGCGTGGCCTCCTTGGCGCCCCGAACGGGGCCGCGGTAGCGCCAGCCTGCACACACCGCTCCGCACGCGCCATTCCGGCGAACGCCACGGGGATTGCAGCCGCATGTTCCAGCCGGATTCGACACGCGGTTGAAACCCATCGGCGCCGAGTGACCGCCTGCGGTCGAGCGGGCCGTCAGGCGAGGCGCAGCTCCACGAGGTCCGGTCCGAGCGTCCTGCGCACCGAGGCGACCAGATCGGCGTCGTAGGCGACGCCCGTCCGGAGGTGCATCTGCTGCTCCCTGCCGGGTCCGGCCGGAATGTGCAGTACCACCGATGTCTCGCCCAAGCGGCCTCGCAGCAGCCCGCGCAGCGCTTCGAACGCGGCGATCAGGCGCTCGTTGTCGCCGGGGCGGAACCGCACGTGCAGCGTCTGCCCTTCGGAGGCCTCGGTCGGCAGCGTGGCCGCCTCCGACTCGCGCGCCAGTGCGGCCGCGGCCTCGGCGGGCCACGGCGGCTCGTCGCCGTCCGGCTCGTCCGGGGGTGCGACGCGAGCGGCGACGCCGACCCCGGCCGGCGCACCGGATGCGACCGACGCGCCCGTGGCCACGGATGTCGGCACCGGCACGCCGTTCGGGCGGGCCGGCGGGCCTCCGATCGTCACGGCGATCTCGCCCTCCAGCACCACGCCGCGGAGCGGCGACACGCGCGGAACCATCCGGACGATCGGCCCAGCGACGTCCGCGCCGCCGCCCGCGCCGCCCCCGCCGCCCGCGCCTCGGCCCCCGGTCAGCGCAGGCTCGGCAGGCCGGCCTGTCTCGATCGGGATCGCCACCCTCGGCGACGCTCCATATGAGCCGGGCCCCGACCCGTTCGAGGGCGCGGGGCCGCCGCCATTCGCGGATCCGTAGTTGGTTCCGCCGTTCGCCGCGCCGTAGCCGTTCCCGGCTCCGCCGCCAGTCCCCCGACCATTGGCGTATCCACCCGAGCCAGACCGGCCGCGGCTGCGCGACCGCTCGGAGTCCGCAACCGTCCGCGCGAAGGTCTCCGGCCCGAGGCGCTGTGCCTCCTCCCAGGTCCACACGCTCTCGGCGAGCAGCACCGTCGCCTCGCCCTTGTGGTCCACGCGGCCCGCCACCAGCAGTACCTGGTCGTTCGTCCAGGTCGGCCCGGTCTCCTCGAAGACCTTCGGGAAGACCACCACCTCGAGCGAGCCCTGAAGGTCCTCGAGCGTGGCGACGGCCATGGTCGCGCGGGCCTTCGTGATGACTCGCCGCACGCCGACGACGATGCCGCCGATCACCACCCGCTGCTGGTCCAGCTCCTCGCCGAAGTCGGAGCTGAACGTCTTGGCGTAGCTGCCCATCTCCGCGGCCAGCTCGCCCATCGGGTGGCCCGACAGGTAGAGCCCGAGCAGCTCCTTCTCCCAGCGCATCCGCTCGCGGGCCGAGGCTTCCGTTCGCGGCGGCAGGGTTTCGTCCGCCTCTGCGCTGAACATCAGGTCGAAGGCGGAGATCTGGCCGGTCAGGCGCTGCTGCTGGTCCGACTGCGCCGCGGGCATGATCGTCGGCAGCGCATCGACGATCTGCGCCGGATGCCCGAAGCGGGAAAGCGCGCCGGCCCAGGCCAGCGCCTCGACGACCCGCGAGTTCGCCAGGCGCAGGTCGATCCGGCCGCAGAAGTCGCGGAGAGAACGGAAGTCGCCGTCGGCGCGACGGGCTTCGATGATCGACTGGATGGCGCCCTCGCCGACGTTCTTGACCGCCAGCAGCCCGAAGCGGATCGCATCGTCCTCGACGGTGAAGTGCAGCCCGCTCTTGTGGATGTCCGGCGGGCGCACCTCGATGCCGAGCCGGCGGCACTCGGCCACCGCGGCGGCGACCTTCTCCGTGTTGTCGCGGAAGGCCGTCAGCACGGAGGCCATGTAGTCGACCGTGTAGTTCGCCTTCAGGTACGCCGTCTGGTAGGCGATCAGGCCGTAGCAGGTGGCGTGCGCCTTGTTGAAGCCGTAGCGCTCGAACGGCTCGAAGGCCTTGAAGACGGCATCGATGACCTGCGCGTCGACGCCCCGCTCGCCCGCCTGCGACACGAACTTGGCCTTCTGCTCGCGCATCAGGCTGGCCTTCTTCTTGCGGATCGCGTAGCCCAGCGTGTCCGCCTCCGGGCCGGTGAACCCCCCCAGGGCCTTGGCCGCGGACATGATGTCCTCCTGGTACACGAAGATCCCGTAGGTCTTCTCCAGGTAGGGCTCCAGGAGCGGGTGGAGGTAGGTGACCGCCTCCTGGCCGTGCTTGCGGCGGATGTAGGCCGGGATGTTGTCCATCGGGCCGGGCCGGAAGAGCGCCACCATCGCCGCGAGGTCCAGGACGGAGGTCGGGCGGAGCTCCCGCACGTAGCGCCGCATGCCCGGCGACTCCAGCTGGAAGACGCCCGTCGTCTCGCCGGAGCTCAGCAGCTCGAAGGTCTTCCGGTCGTCCAGCGGGATCCGGTCGAGGTCGATGACGTCGCCGCGGTGCTCGCGGATGAGGTCCACCGCCTGGCGCAGGATCGTCAGGTTCGAGAGGCCGAGGAAGTCGAACTTGAGCAGGCCCAGCGCTTCCACGCCGTGCATCTCGTATTGGGTCATGAGCCCGTCCGAGTTGGTCGCGCGCTGGAGCGGCATGAGCTCCGTGAGCGGCTCGCGGCTGATGACCACGCCTGCCGCATGGGTCGACGCGTTGCGCGCCACGCCCTCCACCTGGCGCGCCAGGTCGATCACCTTGTGCACGTCCGGGTCAGCCTGGTACATCTCGCGGAACAGCGGCGCGATCTCGAGCGCCTCTTCCAGCCGGATCCCGAGCTGGTTCGGAACGGCCTTGGCGATGCGGTCCACCTCGCCGTAGCTCAACCCGAGGACGCGTCCGACGTCGCGGATGGCCGCCCGGGCGAGCATCGTGCCGAAGGTGATGATCTGGGCCACGTGGTCCGAGCCGTACTTGCGGGTGACGTAGGCGATCACCTCGTCCCGCCGGTCGTCCTCGAAGTCCACGTCGATGTCCGGCATCGTCACGCGATCCGGGTTGAGGAACCGCTCGAACGGCAGCTCGTACAGGATCGGGTCCACGGGCGTGATGCCCAGCGTGTACGTGACGATGCTCCCCGGGGCCGAGCCTCGGCAGGTGGTGGCGATGCCCTGCTCCCGGGCGAAGCGGACGAAGTCCGCCACGATCAGGAAGTAACCCGCGTAGCCCATCGAGGTGATCACGCCCAGCTCGTAGTCCAGGCGCCGCTGGACCGGCTCCGTGATCGTGCCGTACCGCCAGCCGAGGCCGCGCTGGCATTCCTCGCGCAGCCAGCTCTCCGCCGTGTGCCCGGCCGGGACGGGGAAATCCGGCAGCCGCAGCTGGCTGAAGTCGAAGTGGAGGTCCGTCATCTCGGCGATGCGCCGCGTGTTGGCCAGCGCCTCCGGCACGTCCCGGAAGAGCGACTCCATCTCCGCTGCGCTCTTGAGGTAGAACTCCTGCGTCTCGAACTTCAGCCGGTTGGTGTCGCTGACGTTGGACGCCGTGCCGATGCAGAGCAGCGCGTCGTGGGCCTCGTGCTGCGTCTTGCGCACGTAGTGCAGGTCGTTGGTTGCGACCAGGGGCAGGCCCGTCTCCGGCGCCAGCCGCAGCAACTGCTCGTTGAGGCGGCGCTGGTCGGCGAGGCCGTGGTCCTGGAGCTCCAGGTAGAAGTTGCCGGGGCCGAAGATGTCGCCGTAGCTGCCGGCGAGGCTCCGCGCCGAGGCCCAGTCATCGACCTCGAGCGCCCTCGAGATCTCGCCGTTGAGGCAGGCGGAGAGCCCGACGAGACCCTCGCTGTGCCTGGCGAGATAGTCGCGGTCGATCCGGGGCTTGTAGTAATAGCCGTCCAGGTGCGCGTCCGTGACGATGCGGCAGAGGTTGCGGTACCCGGTCCAGTCCTTGGCCAGCAGGATCAGGTGGTAGGGCTGCGAGTCCTTGCTGCCCTCCCGGTCCGTCATCGAGCGGCGCGCGACGTACGTCTCGACGCCGATGATCGGCTTGATCTGCTTGTCGCGGCACGCCTGGTAGAAGGCGACCGCGCCGTACAGCGCCCCGTGGTCCGTGATCGCGAGCGAATCGAAGCCGAGCGCCGACGCTTCGCCAACGAGATCGCCGATCCGCCCGAGGCCGTCGAGCAGGCTGAACTCGGTGTGCGTGTGGAGATGCGTGAAGTCGTTCGGCGCCAGGGTCAC
>JAXDKU010000088.1:0-27063 GCA_034667005.1 Chloroflexota bacterium | reverse complement strand
GCTCGGTGGACTACACGGAGGTCGAGATGACCGGCGCGCTGGCGATCGCGCTGGGGAGCGAGGCGCGCGGCCTGTCCGACGCCTGGGCGGAGCTCGCCGCGGCGGCGGCACGCGTGCCGATGCTCGGTATCGCCGACAGCCTCAATGTCTCGGCGACCGCCGCGGTGCTGTTCTACGAAGCGCACCGCCAGCGGCGAATGGCACGGCGGCCCCGTGACGAGGATCGGGACGAACCGGGCGAAGAACGGCTCGACGCCCGCCCGTAGACGGACCGGCTCTGCCGCCGTGGCCGGTGCGGGCGCCCAGCGGCCGGCCTCAGCCGACGTCGTCGCGCGACGAGGCGTCATCCAGCACGAACGTGACGATCATCGTCACCTTGTACTCGGAGATCTCGCTGCCGGTGACCTCCACCTCCTGCTCCTTGATCCACGCACCTTTCACGTTGCGCAACGTGCTGGTGGCACGCGCTAGGCCCTGGCGGATCGCGTCCTCGAAGCTCTGGGAGCTGGTCGCGCTGATCTCGGTGTTGCGTGCGACGGACATGGGTGGGCTCCTTCGTGCGGGAAAGGGTCGTGTCCGGAAGAGCGTGCCCGCCCACACACCAGAGCCGGAAGAACGAGCCGGCGGCCGGGCGATTCAGAACCGTATCGACACGCCTCGGCGACCCCGAGGCCTCCCTGGACGCCTAGGCCGCGACGCGCGTGCCCTTGAACTCTTGGATCGGCTCGCGCAGCATGTCCGGAGTGATCGTCAGGAGATGCCTCACGTGCGGGCTGTCGAGATGGACTCGGTGGTCGTCGGCCGATGCCCACGTCTCGTGGAAGAAGAACTCGCCCGGGTCGATCGCGGAGGCGTGGAGGTCATAGTTGATGCAGCCGGGCTCGTCTCGGGAGGGTATGCACATCTGCCGCAGCGCGGCGGCAAGGGCCTGTTCCCGGCCTGGTCGGCCGCGAAAGACCGCGACCACGACACACGGGTCCTGATTCATTGAGGTCCCTCTCGGTTGCCAGGGTGGAAGCGGGGCATATACTCACGGCGTGCTGAAGAGTGACGCCCAGCGACGAAAGCTCCGGAGGGTTGCGCCGGTTTTGACGCCCGTTCCGGACGAGAGCCTCGACGCTCTGGTCGCCGTCCTCGACGTGGTGCGACATGGCGCGGCCGAAAGCCGCCCGGAGATCATGCGACGAACCGGGCTCGGTCGTGCGGTCACCGTGCAGCGAGTCGAGGAGCTTCTCGACCGCGGTCTTCTCGTGGAGGCCGGCCTCGGCGCCTCTTCGGGCGGCCGGGCGCCGCGGGCGCTGCGGTTCAACGCGCTCGCAGGCCACATCCTGGTGGCGGACCTCGGGGCCACCAGCCTCGGCGTTGGCATCGCCGACCTGTCCGGGACGCTGCTCGAACAGCACGAAGAGTCCGCCGACGTCATCGACGGGCCTGAGGCCATCCTTGGGCGCGTCGACCAACTGTTCGGCGACCTCAGCGAGCGAGCGGAGGATCGGCTGGGCGATCTCTGGGGGATCGGCATCGGGATCCCCGGTCCGGTCGAGTTCGCGACGGGTCGCCCGGCCTCCCCGCCGATCATGCCCGGCTGGGACGACTACCCGGTCCGCGAGCGTTTCGGCGCGCGGTTCGGCGTGCCCGTCTGGGTGGACAACGACGTCAACGTCATGGCCCTCGGCGAGTTCCGCGCCGGCGTCGCCCGTGGGCACCAGGCCGCCATCTTCATCAAGATCGGCACGGGCATCGGTGCCGGGATCCTCATCGACGGCAAGCTGCACCGCGGGTCGCAGGGGAGCGCCGGCGACGTGGGCCACATCCCCGTCTCGGACGATCCGACGATCGTCTGCCGGTGCGGCAACCTCGGCTGCCTGGAGGCGCTGGCCGGTGGAGCGGCACTCGCCCGCGACGGCCTGGAGGCCGCCCGAGACGGCCGCAGCAGAACCCTGGCGCGGCTGCTCGCCGAGCGGGGACGGATCGAGGCGACCGAGGTCGGGTGGGCGGCGGCCCACGGCGACGCCGTCGGCCGTGAGCTGATCACGACCGCGGGAAAGCGCATCGGCCGGATGGTGGCCACGCTGGTCAACGCGCTCAACCCGTCGCTGGTGGTCCTCGGAGGCGGCGTCACGGGCGTCGGAGACGCCCTCGTGGCGTCGGTTCGTGAGACGGTCTATGCACGCTCACTGCCGCTCGCGACGCGCGACCTGCGAATCGAGCGCTCCGACCTGGGCGACGAAGCCGGCCGCATCGGCGCCGCGACGATGGTCGCCGACGAGCTCTTCTCCAGGCGCCGGATCGCCAGTTGGCTGCCGGCGGGATCCCCCGTCGGGCTTGCCGACGCGGTCACCACCGGAGCCGCCTGAACCCCGACGTCTCGCCCACGTGGACGGCACGCCGCAGCAGGTGGCGCTCGGCGTGACCCGCGACCGGCTTCGGTTCCAGCTATGCGTGTCTCCCGCACGCTTCTGACCTTGACAGGCGAATGTATGCTGCCCGGGTCCATAAATCCCGCCGAGAGGAGCGTCGCGAATGCCCCATCCTGGATTCGTTGGAGCCGACCCGCTGGTCGCCGGCAAGCGTGCGACCGCCCTGTTGATCGCGGCTCTCATGGTCGCGGCATGCTCCACGGCCGCCCAGCCGACCCCGACCAAACCGGCTGCCACCCAGGGCAGCACCCAGGCCCCGGTCGCAACGGCGACGGCGGCCGCAGGGGTTGATCCGGATGCCGCGCTGGCAGAGCTCGCCACGAAGGTGCTGTCGACCGGGCCGTTCGGCGAGCAGCCCACCTCCCCCACAGAGGTCACCCTGACGCCGGACGAGATCGCCCAGGTCAAGGCAATGAACGCCACCGCGGCCATCGTCATGCACATCCAGGGCGACTGGACCAAGGCGCAGGTCGACGGGCTGACCGCCACATTCACCGACCTCGGGATCGACGTCATCGCCAGCACGAACGGCGAGGGGAAGACCGAGAAGCAGGTCGCGGACATCGAGACGGTGCTGGTCCAGAAGCCCAGCGTTGTCGTCTCGATCCCATGGAGCCCCGGCGACCAGGTGGCGGCGTACCAAAAGATCGTCGACTCGGGCGCCAAGCTCGTCTTCGCCGACAACGCGGTGCCCGGCTTCAAGGCCGGCACGGACTACGTCAGCACGGTCTCGGCGGACAACTGGGGCAACGGTGTCGCCTCGGCTCACCTCATGGCCAAGGCCCTCACCGCCAAGAACGGCAGCGCCACGGGCAAGATCGGCGTCGTCTGGTTCGACATCGACTTCTTCGTGACCAACCAGCGGCGCGACGCGTTCCGCAAGACCATCAAGGACAACTATCCGAACATCCAGGTCGTCGAGGACCAGGGCTTCCCGTCCGGTCCCGACCTGGCCGGTGGCGCGGAGACGGTCGCCTCCGCGATGCTCGCCAGGAACCCCACCCTCGACGGCATCTGGGCCGTCTGGGACCAGCCAGCCGAGGGCGTGATCGCGGCTGCGCGGTCAGCCGGCCGGAACGACCTCATCGTCACGACGGAAGACCTCAGCCTCACGAGTGCCCTGAGCATCAAGAAGGGCGAGTTCATCTACGGCCTGGGCGCGCAGCGCCCCTACGACCAGGGCGTGAACGAGGCGAAACTCGCCGCGTACGGCCTGCTCGGCAAGACCGCCCCGCCCTACGTCGCGCTCAATGCGCTGCCCGTGACCAAGGACAATGTCCTCCAGGCGTGGACGGACGTGTACCACGCAGACCCGCCTGCGGAGCTCGCAGCCCCGTAGGATCTGCCGGAACACGTTCGACTCGAGGCCTGCCGGCTCCACGCACGGACCGGCAGGCCCGAGACGCTTGGGAGGGCGTTGAGCATGGCTGTCGAAGAGACGGCCCAACCGGTGACGGCCCCGGCCGGGACGGTCGAGCAGCCCACAGCCCCGGCCGCGACGGCCCAGGCCGTGACGATGCGGGGAATCACCAAGTCCTTCGGCGGCGTGCCCGTGCTCAAGGAGGTCGACTTCGACCTCCGCGCGGGTGAGATCCACGCCCTGCTCGGCGGCAATGGCGCGGGCAAGTCGACCTTGATGAAGATCCTCGTCGGCGTGTACTCCCACGACGGCGGGTCATACGAGGTGGCCGGTCGGGCCGTCGACTTCCACTCGGTCGAGGAAGCTCGCGCCGCGGGCGTCGGCATGGTCTTCCAGGAGTTCAGCCTCATCCCCACGCTCACCGTGGCGCAGAACGTCTTCCTCACCCGCGAGGCGCGTGGCAGGGGCGGCTTCATCGACGACCGGGAGATGGAGCGCAGGACACGCGAGCTGTTCGCCTCCATGCACGTGGAGGTCGACCCACGGCGCCCGCTGGACGAGCTGCCAACCGCCTTCTGGCAGCTCACCGAGATCGCCAAGGCGCTCTCGCAGAACGCCAGCGTGCTGATCATGGACGAGCCGACCGCGGCCCTGGCCAAGGCAGAGACGGTCGAGCTGTTCGCGCTGATGCGGCGCCTCAGGGACCAGGGCATCGCGATCGTCTACATCTCGCATCGCATCGAGGAGGTCTTCGAGATCTGCGACCGCGTCACGGTCCTGCGCGACGGGCGCCATGTGGGGACCCATGACGTCGCGTCCATCACGCCGAGGCAGCTGATCGACGAGATTGTCGGCCGCAAGCTGGAGCACGAGCTGGAGTACCAGGAGCGCCCGGGCCGCGGCGAGGTGCTGCTGGAGGCCCGCGGGCTCACGACGCAGACCAGGCTGCGCGGCATCGACCTGAAGCTGCACGAAGGGGAGGTCATCGGCCTGGCCGGGCTCATGGGCAGCGGCCGGACCGAGCTCGCACGGGCGCTCTTCGGGATCGACCCGCTCGTCTCTGGCGAGATCCTGCTGCGGGGCACGCCGATCCAGGTTGGCACGCCGCGCGCCGCCATCGCCCGCGGGATCGCGCTCATCCCGGAGGACCGGCGCGCCCAGGGCCTGATCCTGGACCACCCGGTCCGCGAGAACCTCCTGCTGCCCCTCCTCGACCGGCTGAGCCGCGCCGGGTTCATCGACGACGCCGAAGGCGATCGCCAGGCTGACGCCTTCGTGCGCAGGCTGTCCATCCAGGTGCGCTCGACCTCGCAGCCGACGGGCACGCTCTCAGGCGGGAATCAGCAGAAAGTGGTCATCGCCAAGTGGCTGGGGATCGAGCCGCGGGTGCTGATCATGGATGAGCCGACGGCCGGGGTGGACATCGGCACCAAGGGAGAGATCGTCAACATGATCCGCGCCTTCGCCGACGCCGGAAACGCCGTGATCATCATCTCCTCGGAGCTGCCCGAGCTGCTCGCGGTCAGCGATCGCGTGCTGATCCTGCGCGATGGCACCGTGGAGCGCGAGATGGACCGTCACGAGATCCACCGGGAGGAAGACCTCCACCACGCGATCCAGGGCGTGGCGGTGCAGTGACGGACCAGCCTGCCGCCTCCGAGCGCTTCAACCTGGGGAGAGCCCGCTCCGTCGACTGGCGCCAGTACATCATCTACATCGGCTTCCTGGTGGTGTTCGCGATCTTCGCGGCGACGCTCAACGACAAGGGCTTCCTCACCTCCACCAATCTGCTCAACGTCTTCCGCCAGACCGCGATCATCTCGATCAAGGCGGTGGCCATGACATTCGTCATCGGCGCCGGCCAGATCGACCTCTCGGTCGGCGCCGTCGCGGGGCTGTCCTCCGTGACGACAGCGCTTGCCCTGGGCACCTGGGGGCTGCCGCTGCCGGTCGCCGTTGCCGTCGGCCTGTTCACCGGCTTCGCGGTCGGCATCGTCAACGGCTTCCTGCTCGCCTTCATCGGGATCCCGTCCTTCCTGGTCACGCTCGCGACGCTGGGAATCGTCAACGGACTCGCCCAGTGGCTGAGCAACACGGCCCCGATCCCGATCCTCAACGACACGTTCGTGTACATCTTCGGATCGGGCGATGTCGGGCCCATCCCTTCCCTGCTCATCTGGACCGCGGTCGTCTTCGCGGTCGGGCATGTCACCCTGCGCAAGACGACCTACGGCCGGCGCGTCCTGGCCACCGGCGGCAACTCGGTCGCGGCCAGCTTCTCGGGCGTGGACGTTCGCCTGATCCGCTTCGCCGTGATGACCGTGATGGGCACGATCGCGGGCCTCGCCGGCATCCTCTTCGCCGGCCGGCTGCACTCCGGGCGCTTCGAGTTCGGCGCCGGAGCGGAGCTGTCGGTCATCGCGGCGGTGATCCTGGGCGGCACGAGCCTCTTCGGCGGCCGCGCGACCGTCATCGGCACCCTGCTGGGCTCGTTGATGATCGGCCTGATCAACAACGGGCTCACGCTGGCGAGCCTGCCAACGAGCCAGCAGTTCATCGTCCGCGGCCTGATCATCATCCTGGCCGTGGCCCTGGCCAAGAAGCGGTGAGCGCCATGCGGCTGAGCTACCAGACCATCACGTGGGGCGGCGTCGTCGGGCATCCCGTCGGCGTGACGAGCATCAAGGACCTGTTCTACCTCGCGAACGGCTCGACCGAGACGGCGGTCCGAGAGATCGGCGAGGCCGGCTACGCCGGCGTCGAGCTGTTCGACGGCAACCTGCGCCAGTACGAGGACCGTCCAGACGAGTTCCGCGGGCTCCTGCGCGACGCACGGCTCGAGCTCGTCGCGGTGTACACGGGCGCCAACTTCGTCTATCGGGACGTGCTGGACGATGAGCTCTGGCGCATCGAGAAGGCCGCTGCGCTTGCGGACATGTTCGGCGCGACGAATCTCGTCGTCGGCGGGGGCGCCAAGCGGGCGTCAGGGACCACCGACGCCGACTACGAGCGCCTCGCGGAGGGGCTGGACCGCGTCGCCGACATCGCCGACACGCATGGGCTCCGTGCCAGCTACCACCCCCATTTGACCACGATCGTGGAGGGTCCCGAGGAGGTGGACCGCATCCTCTCGATGTCCCGGATCGGCTTCTGTCCCGACACGGGACACCTTGCCGCCGGCGGCGGCGATCCCGTGGACCTGATCCGCCGGCACGTCGACCGAGTCACCCACGTGCACCTCAAGGACTTCACACCCGAGCCCTTCGGCTTCCATCCTCTCGGCCGCGGGAACGTCGACATCCCCGGCGTCCTGGATGCGCTTGGAGCCGGCGGCTACGACGGCTGGGCGACGGTCGAGCTCGACGAGTACGCAGGCCCGCCGAGCGAGGCCGCCGCAGAGAGCCTCCGCTATCTCCGACCGCTGCTCGCGTCCGGCGGTGCCTCGTGACGTTGGAGCTTCACCACTGGGGCGAGCCGGCAGGGCTCGCCGCCAGCCACCACATCCGGCTCGGGTCCGAGATTGACCCGGGCTTCGTCGTGAGCAACCCGAGGACACTCCTCCGTCTCCGGGACGCATGCGCCGAGGCCACTGGTGCCAATCTCGACCCGGGCCACCTCCTCCGGCAGGCAGGCTGGAGGTGAGCGATCTGAGGCGGCTGCGCGCGGCCGTCGTGGGCACAGGGTTCGTCGGGCCTCACCACGTGGACGCCGTCCGGCGCGGCGGCTACGCGGACGTCGTGGCGCTCGTCGACCGCGACCCCGAGCGCGGCCCACGGCTGGCCCGCTCGCTCGGCGTCGATCGCGCGGTGACCGATTTGGACGCGGTGCTCGGTGACCCGACGATCGACGTCGTGCACATCTGCACTCCCAACGACGCGCACGTGACGATGGCCAGCGCGGTCATGGAAGCGGGCAAGCACGTCGTGGTCGAGAAGCCGATCGCCATGGATCGCAGCGGGGCGATGACGCTGCTCCAGGTCGCGCGCAGGACGGACCGGCACGCTGCGGTCGCGCTCACCTACCGCGGCTATCCGATGGTCCGCCGCGCCCGCGAGCTGGTGCGGGAGGGCAGGCTCGGGCGCCTGCGACTCGCACACGGCGCATACATCCAGGATTGGCTCTCCGACGACACCGACTACAACTGGCGACTGGAGTCCGGCACGGCTGGACCCTCGCGCGCGTTCGCAGACATCGGGACGCACTGGGTGGACACGGTCGAGTTCGTCACCGGCGCCCGCGTCGAGGCGGTGATGGCCGATCTCGCGACGCTGGTGCCGGTTCGCCACCGGCCCGCCCGCAGCGTCGCCGCATTCGCTGCGGCGTCCGGCGCAACGGAGGCCGTGGAGATCGACACCGAGGATGCCGCCACGGTGCTGGTGCGCTTCGAGGGCGGGGCCCGCGGCGCGGTCGTGGTCAGCCAGGTCAGCCCGGGCCACAAGAACGACGTCACGATCCAGCTCTCCGGGTCGGAGCAATCCATCGGCTGGGCACAGGAGGAGCCCGAGAACCTCTGGCTGAGCACGCGCGAACAGTCCGTCCTGATGCGGCGCGCTCCGGACGGCAACCCGCAGCACGTCGGCGTTCCCTCGCTGCCCGCAGGGCACCCGGAGGGTTGGAGCGAGGCCCTGCGCGACGTCCTCCGGCCGTTCTACGCGGCGATTGCCGCCGGCGAGGCCCCCGTCCACGGGCCCGGCGCGCCATACCCCACGCTCGCCGACGGCGCCCGGAGCGTGGCGCTGGTGGAGGCGGTCGTCGAGAGCTCGCGCCTCCGCCGCTGGGTCGAGATCGCCCCGATCGAGGCAGGCGAGGCGTCCGTCGCGAGCCGGACGGCCCTGGCGTGAGGGCGATCGGCGCCGCCCGGGACGTTGCCGCGTAACGATGGCGGACCGGTTCTTCGACGAGCATCAGCGCGCGACGGTCGAGGCGGCGATGGCCCGCATCATCCCGACGGACGATGCACCAGGTGCTTGTGAGGCGGGCACGATCGACTTCCTCGACCGGTACCTGTCCGGCCTCGGGCAGATCTACGCCAGACCGGACGGCAGCGGCTTCGAGGAGCTGACGGGCCGGCGCGCGGAGGCCTGGCAGCGACGCCTCGACATCATCCGCGCACGCTACGTTGCCGGTATTGCGGCCCTGGACGATCGCAGCCAGGCGCGGTTCGGCCGGGCCTTCGCGGAGCTCGCGCCCGATCAGCAGGACACGCTCCTGACCGAGCTGGAGCCGCGACCCGCTGAGCTGGCGCCCGGCAGCGGCGAAGAGGCACCCCCGCTCCAGCAGACCAAGGCCGAGATCGACCTGGAGTTCTTTCCGCTTCTGTGCCTGCACACACGGCAGGGCTTCTATGCGGACCCGATCTACGGCGGCAACCGCGACCGGGTCGGCTGGGAGCTCGTCGGCTTTCCCGGGCCGGCGTCGCTGGCCGAGGTCCACTCTGGGCGGTTCAGCACCCTCGCGTGGTTCGCGGAGCGTCAGCCGGAGCAGGAAGGGGACTCCCGGCGTGGCGCGTAAGCCCAACCCCCCGAGGGTCGCGGCCCTCATCATCGGCGCCGGAGCCTCGGGTGCGGCGGCGGCCAAGGTCCTCACGGAGCGCGGCCTCAAGGTCACGGCCCTCGAGAAGGGCCCGTGGCGGACGCGCGAGACATTCGGCGGCGACGAGCTCGCCAACATCAACCGCTACAACCTCTGGCCCGACCCGCTGCTCAATCCCAGGACCGTCCGCGAGAGCGCCGACCAGGAGTCGACGGTGGACCTGTTCTGCCCGGTACCCCAGATGGTCGGTGGCGGCACGGTCCACTGGCAGGGCTGGCTTCCGCGCTTCACCGAGGACGACTTCCGCATCCGGTCGGTCGTCGGCGACCTTCCCGGTGCGACGCTCGTCGACTGGCCCATCAGCTATGCGGACATTGAGCCGTACTACTCCAAGGTCGAGTGGGCGTTCGGCGTCTCGGGCGAAGCGGGGGCCAATGCGTTCGAGGGCCCGCGGAGCCGGGGCTTTCCCTGTCCGCCGATGCCGGTCTCGCGATACGCGGAGAAGTTCCATCAGGGCTGCGCCGCGCTGGGCTGGAACTCCTTCCAACTGCCGCAGGCCGCGCTGTCGCGGCCGTTCAACGGCCGCCCGGCCACCGTGGTGAGCGCGTTCGCGCAGCAGCACGGGGACCCCACGGGCACCCGGTCCAGTGCGCTGAACGTCTTCGTGCCCGACGCGCTGCGGACCGGCCGCTACGAGCTGCGCCCCGACAGCTACGTCCGCGAGATCACGCTCGACGCCGGCGGGCGCGCACGCGGTGCCGTCTACGAGGACGCGGACGGCGACACCGTGGAGCAGGAAGCGGACGTTGTCATTCTCGCCTGCGGCGCCGTGGAGTCGGCGCGGCTGCTGCTCCTGTCGCGCTCGGGACGCTTTCCCAATGGGCTGGCCAACGGCAGCGACCTGGTTGGCCGGAACGCCACCTTCCACGAGTACAGCGCGGCGGTCGGCGTCTTCGAGGACCCCATCTACGCCTGGGCCGGCGGCGGCTACGTCAGCGCGAGCAGCTTCCAGTTCTACGGCCACGAGGACTCGCGCGGCCACGTGAGCGGCGGGCACATCGCGGCTGCCGGCGTGGGCATCCCGCTGCCGATCAACTGGAGCCTGCCCGGCCGCCCGTCCTGGGGCGCGGAGGCCAAGCGCATCGACCGCGAATACTTCAACCACAGCATGGCCGTGGCGATGGTCCTCCACGACATGCCGCAGCACGACAACCGCGTGGACCTGGACGAGAACGTCCGCGACGCCTGGGACCTGCCGGTCGCGCGCATCACGCTGAAGCCGCACGCGAACGACCTGGCGCAGGGCCGCTTCCTGATCGATCGTGGCGCCGACATCCTGGAGGCCGCGGGCGCCTCCCAGATCCAGAAGGTCTACATCGATCGCATCACCGGCAACTGCTCGCACCAGCACGGCACGACGCGGATGGGTGACGATCCCGCCAGCTCGGTGCTCGATCGCTGGTGCCGGGCGCACGAGGTGGACAACCTGTACGTGGTCGACGGAGGCCCCTTCCCGACGGCGACCGGCGCCAACCCCACGCTCACGATCATGGCCAATGCATGGCGCGTGGCCGAGCACATCGCCGACCAGGGCGGGGCGGGCTGACGCGCGATGGCCCAGTTCGACCTTTCACTCGACGAGCTCCGCCGTTACGCCCCTGAGCGCCACGAACCCGCTGACTTCGACGCGTTCTGGGCGGACACGCTTGCCGACTCGCGCGCCAAGGGCGCTGCGCCGGATTTCCGTTCGTTCGACTCCGGCCTGTCGACCGTGGACGTCGTCGACGTCACGTTCAGCGGCTTCGGCGGCGATGCGATCAAGGCATGGCTCATCCTGCCGGCCGCCCGTGATCGGCCCCTGGCCTGCGTGGTCGAATTCCTGGGCTACGGGCGTGGCCGCGGCCACCCGCTGGAGTGGCTCGTCTGGGCCTCGATGGGCTACGCGCACCTGGTCGTCGACGCGCGCGGCCAGGGCGCCCAATGGTCGCCAGGGGACACGCCGGATCCGCACCCTGCCGGCGGACCGCAGCACCCCGGCTTCCTCACGCGGGGGATCGAAGATCCGCGGGAGTACTACTACCGACGCCTGATCACCGACTCCGTCCGGGCCGTGGACGCCGTTGCGGAGCATCCCGACGTCGACCCGACACGGCTGGCGGTCATGGGCACCAGCCAGGGTGGCGGCCTGGCGCTCGCCGTCGCCGGACTCTCGAAGGATGTGAGCGTGCTGATGTCGGAGGTCCCGTTCCTCTCGGACATCCGTCGGGCGATCGAGATCACCGATGCGAGTCCCTATGCCGAGCTGGTCGGCTACCTGCGCATCCGGCGCACGGAGATGGAGCGAGCCTTCGCCACGCTCGACTACGTGGACGGCGTGAACTTCGCGGTCCGTGGGACCGCCACGGCGCTCTTCTCGGTCGGGCTCATGGACCTCATCTGCCCGCCGTCGACCGTGTTCGCGGCCTTCAATCACTACGCCGGTCCGAAACAGATCAGCGTGTGGCCCTACAACGGCCACGACGGCGGCGGCACGCAGCACACCCTGGAACGCGCCGAGCTGCTCCGGACCGTCTGGGCCTAGACCGGCCGGGCGGGCCGCTACTCCACGCGGAGGTCGAGCACCTTCCGGCCGATGACGAGGCGCTGGATCTGGCTGGTCCCCTCCCCGATCTCGGTCAGCTTGGCATCGCGCAGATAGCGCTCCACCTTGTACTCCTCGACGTAGCCGTAGCCGCCGTGGATCTGCACGGCGTTGTTGGTCGCACGCTGCGAGACCTCCGAGGCGAACAGCTTGGCCTGCGCCGCGGCAAGCGAGTAGTCGCGGCCCTGATCCTTCAGCCACGCGGAGCGGTAGACCATCTGCCGGGCGGCCTCGATCTCGGTCGACATGTCCGCGACCATGAACGCGACCCCCTGAAACGTGCCGATGGGCCGGCCGAACTGCTTGCGCTCCCGCGCGTAGGGGATGGAGGCGTCCAGCGCGGCCTGGGCCAGTCCCACCGCCATCGCCCCGATCGAGATGCGGCCGCCGTCGAGGATCTTCAGGAAGGTCTTCCAGCCGTCGCCGCGGCCGCCGAGCATCTGGTCCGCGGGGACTCGGCAGTCCTCGAAGATCAGCTCCCCCGTCGCGCTGGCGTGGAGGCCCATCTTCTCCTCCAGGCGTCCCACCGAGAAGCCCGGCGTCTCGGCGGGGACGATGAACGCGCTGATCTCAGGCGAGCCGCCGTCGCGCTCACCGGTCCGCGCCGTGACGATGTACGTGCCGGCCTGGCCCGCGTTGGTGATGAAGCGTTTGCGGCCGTTGATGACCCAGTGGTTGCCGTCTTCCCTCCCCGTCGTGCGCGTGCCGCCGGAATCGGAGCCGGCCTCGGGCTCGGTCAGGCCGTACGCGCCGAGCTGGCGCCCCTGCGCAAGCGGGACGAGGAAGCGCTGCTTCTGCTCCGGGCTGCCGGCCAGATGCAACGGCCCGCAGCCGAGCGAGGTGTGCGCGGCAACGATCAACGCGAGCGATCCCCAGACGCGGGCGAACTCCTCGACCGCGATCGCATAGGCGAGTGTGTCCAGGCCCGCGCCCCCCTCGTCCTCGGGGATCGGGACGCCGAGCAGGCCCATCGGCCCGAGCATGGCCACGATGTCCGTCGGGAAGCGACGCTCATGCTCGTGCTCGTCGATCTGGTCGACGACCTCGCGGGCGCAGAAGTCCTGGATCGTCTTGCGCAGCAGCGCATGCTCAACGGGTAGGTCGAAGTCCACCGGCGCTCCTCCCAGAGCTGCGACGCGGAGGCAGACGCCGGCACGCACGGCCGGCGATCGGTCATTGCCGTGATGGTAGCCCCGCCGGCGCGTGAGCCCCCTGCGGCGGGATGCGCTCGGCTGGACCAGAATCGGTCCGGATGGACCGGATCCGCAACCACGTCGCGCTCGTCGCGCTCGTCGCTCTCCTCTTGGCCACCCTGACCCTGGCGGCGTGTGGCGGGTCGAAGCCCGGCCCCGCGGCGGCGCAATCGACCCCGTCCCCGGCCGCCCGGCCCGCCGAGACGTCCTCGGGCCTGGTTCCTGCGCCGGGAGCCACGCCGGCCACGGTCGTGACAGGCTCGGTAGGGCTCGGCCGGAATCTCATCGTCAACGGCGGCGCGGACCAGCCGAGCGCGAACGGCCCCTGCTCGCTCGCGGGCTGGACGCCGGGCCCCCAGCTGGAGGCCGCCGCATACGGCAGCGCGTTCGGCGAGCCCGCCGCCGATTCACCGGGCCCGGCCGATCGAGGCCGCTGCTACCTGCGCGCGGCAATCGGGAACGGTGCGAGCGAGGACCTGACCGCGCAGTCGATCGACGTGAGCGGGCTTGCCGCCGACATCGACACGGACACCGTGACCGCAACGCTCGGCGGGTGGTTCGGGGGCCAGAACGCCGGGTACACGTTCAATGCGGCCTTTCGCGACGCCGGCGGGTCCATCCTGGACGTGCTCCCGGCCGGGGACGTGGCGATCCCGCCCGATGGCGCCGCGCTCGCGGAGTCGACCAGCTCAGTGGAGGTCCCCGCCGGCACGCGCACCGTCGAGATCCAGCTGCTGTTCAGCTTCGACGGGGACTGCACGGACTGCTCGTCCTTCGCCTACGCGGACAGCCTCTCGCTCACGCTCTCGAGGTAGCGGTCAGGCTTCCTCGCGCTCCAGCGCGGCGCGGGATGCCGGCTTGCGGCGCGGCATCGGGATGTCGCTGACGCCGTCGACGAACGAGGCCTGGCGCGCCCACTCGGCGGACTGCTCCTGCTCCTCCACCGACAGGATCCCGAGGCGCCCAAGGGTCGACAGCTCGTCCCGGATGTAGGTCTTGAGCATCTCGGGGCCGTCCGTGTTGATCGTGTAGCGGACGCGGTTCCGGCGGAACGTGTCGAAGATCCAGCGGAATTCGTCCCAGCCGGCCACCACCCGGGTGTTGAGGTTGCTGGTGGGGCAGATCTCGAGGGTGATGTCGCGCTCGCGGATCATGGCCATCGTGCGGGGATCGAAGGCCGCCTTCACCCCGTGGCCAAGGCGGCTCGGCTCCAGCGCCGTGATCACCTCCGCGATCTCCTCGATCGGCCCCGACTCCCCGGTGTGGACGGTGGTGCCGAGCCCCGCGCGGCGGCAGCGCTCGAACAGGGCGCGGTAGTCCCGTGGGCGGAAGCCGTCGGACTCGGGCCCGGCAATGTCCACGCCGACCACGCCGCGGGTGCGGTAGGCGATCGCCTTCTCCGCGATGATCTCGTTCAGGTGGTACGGGAACGCCCGGTCCAGGCAGAGGATCAGCCCGGGTGTCACGGGGTACTCCAGCAGGGCACGGTCCATGCCGCGGATCGCAGCGTGGATGATGTGGTCCAGGTCCTGCTCGCCGCCGCGGTTGCGCTTCATCGGGTTGAAGCGCAGCTCGATGGTCGTGACGTTGTTCTTGCGGTACGCGCCGCCGATGACCTCGTACACCGAGCGCTCGACGGCCAGCGGCGACGACTGGATCAGCTCAGTCCAGTGGAACAGCGCCAAGTACCCGTCGAAGGAGCGGCCGCGCCGCGCCGAGACGGTGATCGTCTCCCGGAACTCCCAGTAGTCCTTGGTCGGGAGCCGGATTCCCTGGGCGTGGGCGATGCCCCACATGATGGCGGGCGCCACGGCCCCGCCGAGGTGACAGTGCAGCTCCGTCAGCGGGACGGTGCGGGGCAGGACCGAGGCAGGCACGTCCTCATGCTAGCGGCAGGCCGCCGGCGCCTCAGGCGGATGCGCCGGTCATCACGGGACGGGGATCTTCCACAGCTCCCGGGCGGTCCCATTGCCCCAGTTCGATGCGGCAAAGTACAGATTCGAGCCGACGAGCACGAACTCGGTGCCGCTGTCGACTGAGCCGTACGCGGGGTTGATGTCGGCCACCATCTCGACCCCCGATCCCGTGGTCCGCCACGGCTCCGGGCCGTGCGTCCCGTCGTCGGCGGTGAAATAGAGGACGCCGTTCACATCCGTGAGCGCGGCGGGGTAGCTCGGGTCCGCGCCAGGCCTGATGTTCGCCACGATGTGGGTCCCCGCCGCCGAGGGATCGACCCCGTCCGTCTGCCACAGCTCCACGCCGTTCGTGCCGTCGTCCGCGGTGAAGTACAGCGCGGAGCCGGACGCCTTCAACTGCTGGACGAACGTGCCCGGAATGTCGGTCAGTCGCGTGGCCGCGCCGCCGGCGACGCTCTTCCAGACCTCCTCGTTGTGGACCGCGTCATGCCCCTGGAAGTAGAGGTTGCCCCCGAACGGTGTCAGGAAGCCCGGGTACTGGTACGGCGCGTAGATCTCGGTCTGGCCCGTCCCCTGCGTCCAGTAGACGCCGAGGCCGGTGAGCGAGGGCGAGGCCGTGAAGTAGAGCCTCCCGCCGAGCGAGGTGAGGTCCCCCGGGAACGAGCTCGCACCGTTGGGGGCGAGGTCGGTCACGCGCACCGTGTTGGCGCTGGTGCCGTCGCTCTTCCAGAGCTCCTGTCCCTTGACCCCGTCGTCGGCCGAGAAATAGAACCGGTCGCCCATCGCAACCAGCTTGGTGGCGTAGCCTAGTGAGCCGTTCGCGCCCGGCCAGATGTCCTTGACTCGCTTGGTCCCTGCGGACGTGCCGTCGGACGTCCACAGCTCGGCGCCCTTGGACCCGTCGTCGAACGTGAAATACAGCTTGCCGCCGAAGGCGAGCAGCCCGTGGGGAGCCGTGCCACCGGAGTTGCCCGGTCGAAGGTCCTTGACCCGCACCGTGCCGGCCTTGGTCCCGTCGCTCTTCCAGAGGTTCCAGCCGAGCGCATCGAACCCGGCGAAGAAGAGCCTCGCGCCGACCACGGTCAGATCCTGCGGTGCTTCGCTGCGGGTGCCGAAGGTCTTCACCAGGGACGTGCCGGCGCCCGTTCCGGTCGAGCTGAAGAGGTTGCTGTCGTTCCTGCGCACGGTCGCGCCGAAGTAGAGCTTGCCCTGGAAGGCGGTCAGCTCGAGCGGCTGCGAGCCGACCGTGTGCGCGTTGACGTCCTTGAGCAGCTTCGTCCCGCCGGACGTGCCGTCGCTCCCCCACGGCTCGAGCCCGTGGGCCGCGTCGCGCCCGGCCAGGAGCAGCTTCGGCGTTGCGCCAGCGGTGCTCCGGACGCTGATCTCATTGACGGCGCCGTTCTTGCCGAAGTCCTTGGCGATGGCGGTCCCCCCTGGCGTGCCATCGCTCTTGTAGAGGGCATGCTTCCGGGCCGATCCGTCGTTGAAGGAGAAGTAGAGCCGCCCCTTCGCGGCGACGAGGCCGGCAATGTAGCCGCCGTTGTCGGTGCCAGGGAACTTCACCTTGGTGAGGTTGCCCGGGGACCCCGTGGACTTCCACAGCCCGGCGCCGTGGAGGCCGTCACCGGCCGTGAAGTAG
This sequence comes from Chloroflexota bacterium, assembly GCA_034667005.1. GTDB lineage: Bacteria > Chloroflexota > Limnocylindria > Limnocylindrales > CSP1-4 > JAFMJV01. Next base: position 10,362 of record JAXDKU010000088.1, on the reverse strand, counting down.
ACGTTGGACCCGAGGGACACGAACCTGGCCGGCACGTAGGGCTGGTTCGTCAGGGCCCCGGTCGGGTCGCCTAGCCTGCCCGTGCCGGCGTTGGTCCCGTTGCTCACCCAGGGCACCGTCTCCGTGCCGTCGTAGACGTCGAAGTAGAGCTTGCCGCCCGCGACCGCAAGCGCGCCGGCGTTGTGGATCACCTGGTTGGCCTGGTCGTGGACCGGCGTCGCGTCGCCGGGAGTGCCGCCGGCCTTCCACAGGCCGGATGGGCCGGCCGTCCCATCGTCGGCGACGACGTACAGCGTGCCGCCCACCACGACCTTCGGCTCGTAGTAGGTGACGAAGTCGTAGAACTTCACGTCCGCGTCGTACTCGGCGGCGCTCGTGCCGTTGCTTCGCCACAGGGTGTAGGGAGCCTGGCTCCCGGTCGCGGCGCCTTCGTAGTAGACGTAGCTGCCGAGGACGGCCAGGGGCCCGCGTCCCACAGCGATCTCGGACGGCGAGCCCGACCCGGCGTAGGAGAAGATGTGGCGGAACGGGCCCGCGTTCGCGTACGCCTCGTAGACGAGCTTCGTGCCAAGGGCCGTGAGATCGCGCGGCTGGGACGAATCGCCTGTCCGGTCGCTTACCTGCACGGTTCCGGCAGAAGTGCCGTTGGTCTTCCAGACCTCCTGGCCGCTGTCGGTGGTCGCGACGAAGTAGAGCGTCGAACCGATCTTGGTGAGTTGCTCCGGCGCGGATCCCAGGATGCCAGGCACGATGTCCTTGACCATCGTCGTACCGGCGGCCGTCCCGTCCGTCTTCCACAGCTCCGCGCCGTGCGCCCCGTCGTCCGCCATGAAGTACACGAGCGTGTCGCTGAAGCGGAGGAAGCCGGAGGACCCGCTGTTGTAGATCGCGTCTTCCGTGTAGGTCTGGATCGTCTTGACCAGCACGGGCGAGCCGCCTGCGGCCGCCGGTGAGGCCGGAGCGAGAAGCGCGACCGACGCGAGCACTGCCAGGGCTCTGCCACGGCCGGCGACGAGGGCGCGAATGCCGTGGATTGCGAAGCCTGGCGTCATGAACCTGTCCCTCCCGCATCGACGCCGAGCACCAAGGTCTCCTGACGGCTTCTGCGCCCTGCGACGGTAGGCGCGCCATCGCCCGAGGTCAATGGGGCGCGCCCGGGAAGCGCCGGGTTGCCACACGTTCAGCGCCCGGCTGTGTGCCGATCAGGAGCTCTGGATGCCGCCAAGGCTCAGGCCCAGCTGGCCGGGCGGCACCGCCGCAGATCTCGGCGCGCGCGAGGGCTCCCCCGCGAGACCGCCGAGTACTGGGAGCACCCGGAGCTCCTCGCCGTGGTCCGCCGGCATCGACGCCGGCTGCTTCGCCCCTGCCGAATCGGCGGCCCTTGGCGGCCGCTGGCGCGGGAATCCGTAGGCGTCGCGCCGCTCGCGGACGGTGCGCTGGAGCGCGGCGTCGCGCTCCTTTGGGAGGTACGTGCGGCCGCGATACCACTCCTCGTACTCCGGGACGTGCTCCGGCCAGTCCTTGCCCAGTTGCGCCAGGAAGTGCTCGCGAGTTCCCGGCGGCAGGTAGAGGACGCGCGTCCAGACGTTTCTCGCACCGGCGTCCCGGGCCGCCCGGACGACCGTGTCGATCGATTCAGATGAGTCCGAGAGCCCCGGCAGGACCGGCGCGATGCCCACGCTCACGTCGATCCCGGCGGCGGCGAGCATCGAAACCGCGCGCAGCCGGTTGCGGGGGTGCGCCGTGCCCGGCTCGGTGGTTCGCCAGACGTGGTCGTCCAAGGTGGGAATCGAGAAGGTGACGCTGACGTCCGTGTGGCGCGAAGCTTCCTGGAGGACGTCGATGTCGCGGACCATCAGCGGGCCGCGGCTGATGATCGAGAACGGGTTGCGCGCCTCGTCCAGCACCTGGAGGCAGCTGCGGGTAAGCCGGTAGCGGCCCTCCGCGGGCTGGTAGGGGTCGGTAGCGGCGCCGATCGCGACGAGCTCGCCCTTCCACGACTTTCGGCTCAGCTCACGTCGGAGCACGTCCGCGACGTTCGTCTTGACGCGGATCGAGGTGCCGTATGTCGCGTCCGACGGACGGCCCGCGCGCAGCTCGAAGGCCCGCACGTAGCAGAACGTGCAGCGGTGGGCGCAGCCCATGTACGGGTTGAGCGACCACCCGAAACGCATGCCGCGCACCTTGTTCAGCGCCGCCCGGCATGGCTCTTCGCGGTACTCCGCTTTCATGCTCGCAGTATAGAACGGATGTTCTAACAGGGCAACGAGTGTGAGGCTGCGGGGCTCCGCGGTGGTCCGCGTGGCCGGCTTCAACGGCGCTGGAAGACGCGCCGCGTCAGGGCTCGAGCGCCGCCCGGTAGGCCTCCACGCTCCAGGCCTCGGAGGGAACGCTGATCGTGCCGTCGCCAGACGATTCGCCGACGCAGAAGACGTAGCGATCCGTCGAGCCGTCGCGGTTGAGGCTGACCTGGTAGAAGCCCGGCGACCACGTGCCGCGCCGCGTCTCCGCGAGCAGCAGCAGGCCGGGGACGGTGTCGGCGGCCACGGCCGCGGGACTTGGCGCGCTCCGCCGGCCGGTGAAGAGCTGCTGGACCATCACACTGCCGGGTCTCGCGCCGGGGTAGCCGATCCCGATCACCTTCTGCCCGTCGTGGACCATGACCCCGCCGAAGCAGCTCGCGCCCAGGGTGTCGGCGCTCGCGTCGGCCGTGCTCGGGTCCTGCGCGACCGGCACCTGACCGTCGGCAAGGACCACGGACTGCCCGGCCCACCCGGCCCAATGACGGGCCGCGGCAAGCAGCGGAGAGGCGGCCTCCGTGCCCGTGGCCGTGCCGCTCACATCGACGAACCAGGAGCGGGCCTTCCAGCCGCCGTCGACGGACCACGCCGTGTCCACGCGGTAGATGCCGGGCTCCAGGCCGTCTGCCCCCAGCTCGAACACCGCGACGTCGCCGTTTGCGTCGGGATCGGCAATCCCCGCGGTCGTGCTGGAGACGTCGGAGAGCGGCGCCAGGCTGACGAAGATCTGGCTGATCAGCTTCTCCCCGGGAGACCCGCGGATTCCGATGCCCACGGCGGAGGGATCGGCCTCGATCGTGGCCGTCGCCGACTCCGCTCCGGGATCGGTGCCACCGCTCAGCTGGAGCCACGCAGCCGCGTCGCTCAACGGCGCGACCGGCGACGCCGGAACGGTGGTCACGTCATACGGGTGGGTGCGATCGTTGGGCTGCGGCGCCACGAGGAACAGCCCGGAAGGCAGCCGGCGGGCAAGGTCCGCCATGGCCGCGATCGCCGGGCGGTTGTGCGGCCGCGCGGGCAGCACCATCGTCAGGACCACCACGCGCCGGCCGACCAGGAGGTCGAACCGGTAGGTGCCTGACGGCCACTCCCCGGCGCGCCCCAGCGATGCTGGGGGTACGAGCAGCCGGTCCACGCCCGGGGCCGCGCCACTCAGGTCGAGGACGTCGACGCGCTGGGCGCGGCCGTCGACGATCCGCCACAGCCGGATGTCGATGATCGGCTGGCCGCGTGGGCTGGTCACCCCGATCGCCCGCACCGACGAGCTCCCCGTGGGAACGAGGGCGGCATTCGTGACCACCTGGCCTTCCGACGAGGGCTGCGGGGTCGGACCGGCGGAGTCGAAGGGGTGCGCGTCGACCCAGACCTCCGCCAGCCGGTCCGCGAGCGGACGCCCGGCGGCCGGGGAAGCACCCGGGGCAGCGGCCTGCGCGCTGTCCTCGATCACGAGCGCGCGCAGGCCCCACGCGTCGCGCGGCGCGAGCACAGGGCCAGCGACGGACCAGTCGAGCGTGGCCGCGGTCTCCGGCGAGGCGCTCGGGGCAATCGAGGCTCCGGCGGACGGGCTGGCGCCGGGAGCGCGGTCGGTCGGCGATTCCCACGGCTTGAGATACGCCACGGCCAGGAAGACCACCACGATGGCGACCAGGACGGCCGTCCGGTTGCGCCGCGCGGCCTCGCCGTTCAGCCGTGTCGCACTGGGAAGATCGACGATCGAGGCATGGGGCGCCGGCGCCGCTGCTCGGCCGTCGTGCTCTTCGCGTGGCCGCATGATCGGGATGTCTGCCTCCAGGACGAGGGCGGACATCATCGCACTGCCACGCGCGCGATAGAGTTATCCGGATGTCTGATCTGGATCGGCCGACCGAGGGGCGGCCCCAGGGCGGCCGGACGGGCGCGGTCGACTGCTGCCGCGCGGCACCGTCAGCGCGTGAGCCGCTCTCGAGGGACCGCATCATCGAAGCGGCCATGTGCTACGTGGACGCGAACTGCCTCGACGACCTCAGCATGCGCAGGCTCGGCGGCGAGCTGGGCGTGGAGGCCATGTCGCTGTATCGCTACTTCCCCAGCAAGGCCGCGCTGCTCGACAGCGTCATCTGCCACGCGCTCGGGACGCTCGACCTCCCGCCGGCGAGGAACGGCTCTGACTGGGAACCCCAGATCCGTGCCTACGCGCACTCCTTCCGGACCGTCGCGAAGCAGCATCCCCGCCTGGTGCCCCTCCTGGCGACGATGGGACCGCAGAACCACACGCTGGCCGAGATCACCGACCGGATGGTCGCGCTGTGGCGCAGCGCCGGGCTTGACGCGCCGACGGCGCAGCGCGCGCAGACCGCGCTCCAGGGCTACATCACCGGCACGAGCCTGTGGGAGGCCTCCGCGGAGCGAACCGAGGCCGACTTCGACTTCGGGCTGGACGCCCTCATCCGCGGGCTTCGCCAGATGATCGAGGAGCAGTCGCTCCGGCAATAGCGCGTGGCGAGGCTCGTCTCCGGTTGAGGAAGCCGGGAGCTCAGTGGACGCAGAGCGTGACGGTCTCGACGCCGGCGCCGCGCCACAGGCCGACGGCATAGCTCCCCGCCGCCCAATCGTGCCCAAGCGGACGAAGGACAAGGATGCCGGGCAGCACCTGCGAGAACTCGACGCGCACTGGCGTCGCGAAGCCGCCGTTCTCGGGCTCAAGAAGGCGGACGTCCACCGTGTCGAACGGATCGCCGGGGTGCGTGACGCCGATGTACCACGGCGCGATCCCGACGTTCGCCCCAGTACTGCATGTCGCGTCGGGGACAGCAGCCGGTGCGTCGCCGGGAACGGGCCGGACCGCGATCCGGCGGCCGGGCGCGAGCACCGTCCAATGATCGTGCGGCACCTGTGACCAGCCACGAGCGGCGGTCAGCAGCGTCGAGACGGTCCCGGTCGGCCGCGGCAGAACGGGCAGGTCCCAGCTCACCGAGGCCGGCCTTCGAGCGCCGCGCTGGACCTGGGCGTCGATCCGGTACTCGCCGGCCGGGAAGCCGCGCGCGGAGTCCTTCGCGCGGAAGACGGCGACCGCGGCGCGGTTCGGCGCCCCCGGCTCAGGCACCTGGATGAGCTCGGCGGCGCCCAGGTCGGCCTGGTCGGGCGAGATCCGGACGAGCTTCGCGGAGACGATGCGCTCGTCCGGCGCAGCGGCGGCGCCGAGCACGCTCGCGACGTTGAGCACCGGCGGCTGCGGCTCCGAGAGTCCGGGTGCCCAGAAGAGCTGGTCGGACTGGAGCGCCAGCCATGCCTCCGCCTCGTCATGGGGACGGTCCGACGCAGGCAGCCCGGCGAACAGGTACGAGACCTTGTCCGTGCCCGAATAGATGAAGGCGCCAGGCGCGCCGGCCATCGCGTTCAGGTCGGTGCGGACCGGCGCCGCGCGCGGACCGGCGTTCTCCGGAACCACCTCGCGGTCGCCGGCCAACTGCACGGCCACGTGCCGGACGCCGCTCTCCAGCAGCACGTCGACGCGGTAGCTGCCCGACGGCCATCCGCCGTCGGCGCTCCAGCCCGCCGGGGCGATCAGCAGCCGCGCCGTCGGGTCGTCGGTTGGAGCGACGGCGTCGACGGGGACCGCGATCCAGCCAACTTCCGCGTCGCGCCACGCACGAACGTCGAGCGGCAGGTCGTCGAGCGGCGTCGTGATGCCGAGCGCCGCGACCACACCCGTCTCCTGGATCCACGCGAAGCCCTCGGACGGAACCACCGCGGGAGTCCCGTCCATCAGGCCCTCGTGGAGGGGCGCCCACACCTCCGTGACGATGGGTGCCGAGAGGCCCGGCCGCGGAACCGCGTCGTCCCGGTCGGAGGTCGCCACCATCGCTCGCATGCCCCAACGGTCGTGGGGACGCAGTGATGCTGCCGCCACGTCCCAGTCGATGGCGGCCACGGCGACCGCGGCCAGCGTGGAGCGCGGCGGCGACGGCTGCCCGGCGCTCGGCGTGGGCCGGGCCGGCAGAAGCGCCGGGTTGTCGGTCGACGGTCGCGACCACGGCTTCGCGATCGCAACGGACAGCAGTGCCAGCGTCGCGATCACCACCAGGGTGATCCCCTTCTTCCCACCGGAACGGACCCGCTCCGGACGGAGCGGCTCCGGATCCGCGCGTGGCGGGAGAGCCGTCAGGAAGCCACGCCGTTGGCCGCCAGTGCGGACTGGAGCGACGTCCGCCGAAGCCGCGCCTCCTCGGGGACCTGGTCGCGCGCGTGATACGAGGAACGCACGAGCGGCCCCGACTCGACGTGCTTGAAGCCGAGAGCGAGAGCCTCGGCCTTCATCTCGTCGAACTCGGTCGGGTGGACGTATCGCTCCAGCGGCAGGTGCTGAAGGCTCGGCCGCAGGTACTGGCCGATCGTGAGGATGTCGCAGTCTGCGGCGCGCAGGTCACGGAAGGTCTGCGAGAGCTCGTCGCGGGTCTCGCCGAGGCCGACCATCAGGCTCGACTTCGTGTGCACGCTGCCCGCGCGCCCGGTGATCTCGCTCGCCATCTCCTTGGCGCGCACCAGGACGCCCAGCGAGCGCCCGTACTGCGCGCGCTTGCGGACCGGCTTCTGGAGCCGCTCGACGGTCTCCACGTTGTGGTTGAGGATGTCCGGCCCGGCCTCCATGACCGCGCGGAGGGGCTCGTCGGTGCCGTTGAAGTCCGGGATGAGCACTTCGACGCCCATGCCGGGGCACTCGCGGCGGAGCGCGCGGATGGTCTCCGCGAAGATGTGCGCGCCTCCGTCCGCCAGGTCGTCGCGCGCGACGCTCGTCACGACCACGTGCTCCAGGGCCATCTCGCGGATCGCCTCGGCGACGCGACGCGGCTCGTCCTCGTCGTTCCAGGTCGGCCGCCCGGTCTTCACGGCACAGAAGCCGCAGGCCCGTGTGCACGTGTCGCCGAGGATCATGATCGTGGCCGTGCGCTGCTCCCAGCACTCCCCGATGTTGGGGCAGTGCGCCTCCTCGCAGACCGTGTTCAGCGAGAGTCCGCGCAGGATCCCTTTCAGGTCGTGGTAGTTGTCGCCCGTGGGCAGCCGCGCCTTGATCCAGTCCGGGTGGCGGCGCAGCGCGATGGACCCATCGGCCGCATCCTCGAAGGGGCCGCCGCCCATGGCGATCGTGATCGGCTCTGCCGGGCCATGCGGATGCCCGCCGGCGGCCACGGGCTGGAACATCGGAAGCTCTCGGGCCATCGCGGCGAGTGTAGCCCGGTCATCCGAGGAGGCCAGTCCTGCGGGCGGCCGCTGGCGCAGATGACCGTCGCAACGCTCCGCCCGGATGCGGGGCCAGGCGGTCGAGAGTCGCTGGTCGTCCTGGCCTTCTCCTCGGCCACGCCCCCTGCCATCCAACGCGGGTGTTCCTCGCGAATCGAGAGCCGCTCTGGTGGCATCTGAGCCTCCGGTCGGAAGATGGCCCTCCGTTCGATTCGAGTGCTTCAGACCTGTCCTGGATTCCGCAGTGGTTGAGCAATGGAACATCCGTTGCGCGTGTTTCCGAATGTCCGTGGTCCCCGCACAAGGAGGGGTCACGAAGTGCATTTCCATCGGCGGTACCGCGGGGAATCCCAGGCCCCGCGGCGGCGGCCGGCTGAGCGCGATCCAGAGCACGGTGTACACATGTCGGACGATCGTCGGTGGACAGCGGTCAGGATCCGGGAGACGTCGGTCGGCTCGTATGTCGCGGGCCATTTCCTCGTGGGAGCACCGGTGGTCGAGAGCCACACGCTGGATCGCGGCGCGCCGCACCAGCGGATAACGATCGTCTAGCATGGGCGGCCACGCGAGACTCCACGGTCGTTGGCCGCTGAGTCGTGCAGGAGGGCTCCCATGCGCAGGAAGAACCGACTTGTCTCCGTCCTGGCCGTGCCCTTCCTCGTGCTCGCGGCCTTGAGTGTCCCGGCCACGGCGAGCGCCCACACGGACAACCAGTTTTGGGTTTCTTCCGGCCTCTGGATGGACAATCGGTGCGAGGAGCCGGGTTTTCTGTACCACTTCAGGATGCAGGTCTGGCAGGGTGCGAACCGGTCGGGGATCTCGCTCATTGTTTGCGGCGAGATTCCCGACTTGAACGACTGGAGTCTCGGAAACTCCACAACAACCGACTGGAACAACGAGATCAGCTCGGCTGAGGTTTCCTACCTTGCGTGGGACGGCACAGCCTGCGTCAAACTCTTCCGCGATCCGGACTTCGGCGGGACCCGGAGGGTTATGGGCGGCCTGGAATATGAAAGCCAGTTCACCGGCCTGAACGACGAGATCAGCTCAATCCGCAGGGGCACCTCCGGCAATTGCGGTTGACGGGGGATGTACACAACCGAAAAGCCCGTGCCGCGCAACCGGGGCGGGCGTTCTGATTCGCTACGATCGTGGCCGGTGCGACGACGGTGCGGCAGACGCCGCTGAAGGATCAGGCGCAGGGGGTCACCTGCCTTCGTCACGCAGAGCAGGGTCGAAGCGCTAGGCGCGCTGGCGACTTCCGAGGCGGTGCCGTTCTTGCGGTCGGTCTTCCTGGTCCCGGAAGAACCCTCACCTCAGGCTCTACCAGATGGGCGTGCCGCCGTCCACCGATTCGAGCCACGTCTTGACGTCGCCGATGAACCTGCCGGCCTGCGCGCCGTCGGTGGCGCGGTGGTCGATGCCCAGGCACATGTTCATGACCGGACGGATGGCCAGAGCGTCGCCCCCGGGCGTCTGAACGACGACCGGCCGCTTGACGATGGCCTCCATCGTCACGATCGCCACCTCGGGCGCGTTGATGATCGGCTGGGTGAGGATCGAGCCCGTCCAGCCCGTGTTGTCGACGGTGAACGTGCCGCCCTGGATGTCGTCGAGGCGGAGCTTGCCAGTGCGCGCCCGATCGGCCAGCTCGTAGATCTGCTTGTTGAGCCCGTGGATGCTGAGGGTGTCCGCGTCGTGGATGACCGGCACGACCAGCCCATCGTCGACGGCCACGGCGACGCCGACGTTGACGTGCTTGCGCAGCCAGTGCCCTTCCTCGGTGTAATGGGCGTTGAAGTCCGGATGACGGCGCAGGGCTTCGACCGCAGCCTTCGTCACGAAGGCGACGTACGACAGGCCGATTCCCTCCTGCGCCTGGTAGCGGCCCCGGTTCGCGTCGCGGAAGGCGACCACGGCCGACATGTCGACCTCGATCGTCACGAACGCGACGGGCACCTGGAGCGCCCTGGTCATCTGGGCCGCGATGGCCTTGCGCATGGGCGATGCCGGCTTGAGCGAATCGCCATCCGCCACGGGCGACGGCTGCGCCGGCCGGCTCGCGGACGGAGCCGGCGCGGGCGCCTGGGCTCCGGGCCCGGCAGCCGGTGCCGCCTGGGCCGGTTGCGACCCGACCGGCTGCGTGGCCGGTGCCTCTGCGCCACCGCTCTCCACGAACCGCATCACGTCCTCGCGGGTCACGCGCCCCGAGTGGCCCGTGCCCTGAACCGCTGACAGATCGACGCCGTGCTCACGCGCGAGCCGCCGGACGGCGGGAGTCATGCGGCCCTCATATCCCTCGAGCGCCTGGCCGCTGCCGTTCGTGCCGTTCGTGCCACTGGATTCCGCCGTCGCGACCGCCGGACGCGTCTCGGCTGCGGGCCGCTCGTCGGAGCCGGCCGGACCGTGCCCGCCCGTGCCCAGGACCGTGCGCTCCGTCGTCGCGGACGCCGCCGAGGCCGCCTGGGCCGGGGCCGGAGGCTGGGGGGCGGCTGAGGCGGCAGGCGCCTCCGCAGCCGGAGCCGCGGCGGCTCCCTCGCCTGACGCCTCGATCACGGCGATCTCGGCCAGGTTCGGGACCGTCTCGCCTTCCTTGACGAGGATCTCCGTGAGGATGCCCTCGAACGGCGACGGGACCTCGGCGTTGACCTTGTCGGTGATGACCTCGACGATCGGCTCGTACTTGTCGACGTGATCGCCGACGTTCTTGAGCCACTTGCCGATCGTGCCCTCGGCGACGCTCTCGCCGAGCTGCGGCATCTGCACCTTGGGCAAGACGAATGACCTCCGGAGCGCGTTTCCGAGCTGTTGACGGCGAGTCTATCGCCCTTGGCCTTCCGTGGGG
>JAXDKU010000087.1:0-7283 GCA_034667005.1 Chloroflexota bacterium | reverse complement strand
CGAAATCGGGGAGCGCGTCGCCGGTGACCCAGGCCGCTGCCAGCTCACCCGCGGCGCATGCGGCCATCGCGCCGTAGCCCGCGAGCCCGGCGACGACGTGGGCTCCGGCCACCTGGAGCGGCCCGACGAGCGGCAGGCCGTCCGGCGTCCGGACGTAATAGCCGCAGGTGTGGTCGACGACTGGGGAGTGCTCGTCGCGGAGGTAGGTGCCGAGGCCGGGCACGATGCGGCTCCCGCCGAGCAGGACGGTGCGCGGGAACTCGGGCGGACACAGCGGCTCCCACCGGGGCGTCTCGGGCTCCTGGTTGTACGCCCAGCCCAGCTTCACGAGGTCCCCCGTCGTGTCTCCGTCGGGCTTGATGTGGAGGCCGGCGGGGAGCGGCTCGAGGAGGCGCTCCGTCCGCCGCGAGCGGCGCAGGCGATCGCGATCGACGGCCGACCAGTCGAGCTCCTGCGGGTCGAGGAAGATCGTGAAGGGCGCGTCCCTGGGCACGACCCGACGGGCATCCCGGATGAGCACCTTCTGCTGGAGCACGTTCTCGAGGGGCAGCGCTTCCCCCAGCAGTCCGGCGACGCTCCCCGCGAACGGCCCCGCGGCATCCATGAAGGACGCGGTCTCGACACGGGTCGTTCCGGCTTCGGTGAGGACGGTCACCGATCGGACGGCGCCTCCCGCCACCTCCACGGACACCACCTCGCCGGTCACCAGCTGGACGCCCCGGTCGCAGGCAAGCCGGAGGAGATGACGGCCAAGGCCCACGCTGTCGAGCGTCCCGGCTCGCCTCGCGTGCAGCGCCGCCTGCGTCCGGGGCGCGAGATGCGGAAACAGGCTCTTGATCTGTGCCGGGTCCATCAGGATGTCCGCGCCGTCAGGCTTGGCCGGGATGCCATCGGCCGCGGCCGGACGGTAGAGGGAGGCGTCCGTGCCGGACGCCCGCGGCCGTGGATGCGGATCTCGGCGATTCCGGCCGCGCGATAGCGCTCGGCTGCGACGGGGAGCGAGGCCGCCCGTGCCGGGTCGGCGGTCACGTACAGGTAGCCGCGCCGGTTCATCTCGAACGCGGCGCCCGTCTCGTCGAGCAGCCGCTCCATCAGGTCGATGCTCCGGCCGACCAGCTCCACCATCGGCCGCCTCGGCCACCAGTCGCGGTAGTTGGCGCCGCTCTTGTCGCTGGTCAGGCTCAGCGGCGGCCGCGGATCGATCAGCAGCGCGTTCGTCCGGCCGAGTCGCTCCGCCAGCTGCCACGCGGTGGCGATTCCCGCGATCCCGGCGCCACAGATGACGGCGTCGGCGCCGGCAGGCAGCTCACCGCCCACCCGACTCAGGCCGAGGGGACGACGGAGGTCAGGGCATCCGGCTCGGCCAGCTCCTCCGGCTCCTGGGCGGCGGCGCCCTCGCCCGCAGCCTGGCGCTGGAACTGCGTTCGATACAGATCGGCGTAGAGGCCCCCGGCCGCGAGGAGCGCCCGGTGCGTGCCGCGCTGGACGATCCGCCCGCCCGCGACGACGAGGATCTGGTCGGCCTCCCGGATCGTGGAAAGCCGGTGGGCGATCACGATCGAGGTGCGCCCGGCGAGCGCCGTCCGGAGCGCCAGCTGGACCGCGACCTCGGACTCGGAGTCCAGGTGCGCCGTCGCCTCGTCCAGGACCACGACGTCGGGACCCTTGAGGAGCAGGCGGGCGATCGCCAGCCGCTGCCGCTCCCCGCCGGAGAGCCGGTACCCCCGGTCGCCGACCACCGTGTCGAGGCCCCTGGAGAGCGACTCGACGAGCGGAAGGATCTGCGCCGCGCGCAGGGCCTGGACCAGCTCCATCTCCGTGGCGTCGGGCCTGGCGAACAGGAGGTTGGCGCGGATCGTGTCGTGGAGGAGGTGGGCGTCCTGCGTGACGACGCCGACCACTTGGTGGATCGACTCCAGCGTTGCATCGCGGACATCGACGCCGTTGATGCGGACGGCCCCCGAGCGGACGTCGTAGAGCCGCGGGACGAGGTGGCTGATCGTGGTCTTGCCGGCACCGGAGGGGCCGACCAGCGCCACCAGCTCGCCCGGCTTGACCGTGAACGAGACGTCCGTGAGCACCTGCTGGGACGGGGCGTGGCTCAGCACCGCCACGGACTCCAGCGACGCGAGCGAGACCTCGGCGGCCGTCGGGTAGCTGAACGTGACGGCGTCGAACTGCACGGTCGCGGGCCCGCGCGGGATCGCCACGGCGTCGGGCTTCTCCGACACCATCGGCTTCAGGTCGAGCACCTCGAAGACGCGATCGAAGGAAAGCAGCGCGGTCATGATGTCCACCTGGACGTTCGAGAGGGCGGTCAGCGGGCCGTAGAGCCGGCTGAGGTACGCCGTCAAGGCGACCAGGGTGCCGACCTCGAGTGCGCCGCTCGCCGCGAGCATGCCGCCCCAGCCGTAGGCCAGCGCGGTGGCGAGCGAGGCCGTCAATACCAGCGTGGCGCTGAAGACTCGCGTGTACATCGCGCGGGTCACGCCGATGTCGCGAACGCGCCCGGCCTTCTCCTCGAAGCTCCGGACCTCGCGGTCCGGATGGCCGAACAGCTTCACCAGCAGCGCCCCGGCGACGTTGAACCGCTCGACCATGGTGGAGGTCATCGTCGCGTTGAGGTCGTAGCTCTCCCGGGTGATCGCCTGGATGCGCCGGCCGACCCACCGCGCCGGCAGCAGGATCAGCGGCAGCATTGCCACGGCCACCAGCGTGATCTGCCACGACAGCAAGGCCATCGCGATGAGCGTCACCACCACGCCGATCACGTTCCCGACCACGGACGAGAACGTGTCGGTGAACGCGCGCTGCGCGTCCAGCACGTCACTGTTCAGCCGCGTGACGAGCGCGCCGGTCTGGGTGCGCGTGAAGAAGGCGATCGGCATGCGCTGGAGATGTTCGAAGACCCGCGTGCGCAGGTCGAAGATCAGGCCCTCACCGATCCGCGCGGAGATCCAGCGCTGGACCAGGGAGAGGCCCACATCGACGACCGCGATGCCGGCCAGCAGCAGCGCCAGTTGGACGACGAGGCCCGTGTCCCTTTGGAGGATCCCGTCGTCGATGATCGCCTTGTAGAGCAGCGGGATCGCCGCGCTGAGGAGCGCGCCGACCACGATCAGTGCCAGGAAGCCGATGAGCAGCCGCCGGTACGGGGACGCGAACCGGAGAATGCGGCGGACGATCCCGGGCGACAGCCGCTGGGCCGTCACCGACCCGTCGCGGCGGAACGACCGCATCACGCCCCGGTGCCCGTCGCTTCCGCCCATGCCCATGGCTGAAGCCTAGTGGTTGTTGCTGTTTACCCCAGCCGCCGCGCGCGGCTCTCGGTCGCCGTCGACGGCCGGAGGGTCAGCTCCCGGCGATCGGCGCCAGGACGTTGTAGACCGCGGGCGCCAGGGACTTTGAGTACGTCGCCGTGAAGTGGTGCCAGTCGCGGTATTTCAGGATTCCGCCGGGCGTGACCACGGGGCACGGGAACCTGGGGCAGAACGTGCTCGTGATGTTCACGTAGTAGGCGTTCCCGACGTCCGCCGCCTCCAGCTCTCGATCGGGGACCCCGCCGGTCATCGCCTGACTGCGCGGGATCGCGCAGTACTGACGCGTGTGCGACTTCAGGCAGGTGGGGATGTCACGGTCCGACCACGGCGTGTCGACCATGACCACGCGCTTGCCCGGCACCTGGGCGAGCATGCGGCCGATCGCCGCACCCTCCTTCCGGGGCGTGTCCTGGCTGTGGCTCATCGGGAAGATCCAGCGGAACGGCAGCGTGACCGTCATGTCCGGGTGAATCGACTGGAGCTTGTTGAGGACGCGGGCGTTCCAGGTCTCGCATTCCGGGTAGTACGAGAAGTCGTGCGCGGACTTGATGCGGATGTCCAGGAAGGGGCAGTTGATCTTCACGAACGGCAGGATCTTCCAGTGGTGCAGCTTTCCCAGCTTGTCGAAGGCGGGGAAGATCGCCGAGGTGTGTGAGTCGCCGATCAGCGCCAGCGTGTACGAGCCGTGGGGATCGCCGTAGACACAGTCGTTGCGAGGCCGCGTGTCCGGCTCATAGGCGAGGCATCCGTCGGCGAAGAGCCGCTCCCGATCGTTCGGCGCCTCTGACGGCGACGGCCGCATCGTCTGCGCGCCGGCGACGCTCGCGACGGTCATGACCAGGAGGCCGGCCAGGGCCAGGCCGGACAGAAACTGACGGCGCTTGTGCTTCGCGTTCATTGGCTCCCCCGCTGATGGACCGCAAGGATGCGGTCTGGGCGCAGGAGTTGGCAACCCCGCCCCTCCTCGGAGTTGGCTGCCCGCGCCTGAGGAGTAATCGCGCGCGCCGCGAGGCCGCACGTTTGACGCCGCGCGGAACTGTCGGCAGACTCCCCCGGGATGCCGCGGCTGCGCGGACATTGGGCGCGCACCGAGACGGGCACGGGGTGATGACGCAGGCACAGCTGGGCGGCCGGTTCCGCACGGATCTGGAGGGACTCCGCGGGATCGCGATCCTGCTCGTCCTGGGCTTCCATGCCGGGCTGCCCGGCTTCTCCGGCGGCTTCGTCGGCGTCGACGTCTTCTTCGTCCTCTCGGGCTTCCTCATCACGGGCCTGCTGCTCCGCGAGAAGGAGACGACCGGGGGCATCGGCCTGCGCACGTTCTATGCCCGGCGTGCCCGCCGCATCCTGCCGGCGGCAGCGGTGGTCCTGGTGATCACGCTGATCGCGACGGCACTCATGGTCGCCCCGCTGGACGTGCCCGGGTTCGCCGACGACGCCGCGGCCGCAGCGCTGTCCGTCGGGAACATCCGCTTCGCGATGCAGTCGATGGACTACTTCGCGGCGACCAGCTCCCCATCGCCGTTCCTCCACTACTGGTCGCTGGGTGTGGAGGAGCAGTTCTACCTGGTCTGGCCCGCGCTCCTGCTCCTGGCCGTGCGCTTCGGCCGTCCGAGGGTGAGCGTCGGCGTGGTGCTGGCCGTGCTGGTCGTCGTCTCGCTGGCGATCGCCGTGGTCCTCACGGATGTCGCGGCGCCCTGGGCCTTCTACTCCCTGCCGAGTCGCGCCTGGCAGCTGGGCATCGGCGGCCTCCTGGCGTGCCTGCCACTCGCCGCCGTGGGTCGAACGACGGGCAACGTGCTCGCGATCGGAGGCTGGCTCGGGCTCGCGGCCGTCGTGCTCGCGGGCAGCGTGCTCATCACCGCAGGGACGCCGTATCCAGGGCTCGCCGCCCTGCTGCCGACGCTCGGCTCGGCGGCGCTCATCGCGGCGGGCAACCACCCCTGGTCTCCGGGCGCCGTGCTGGCGATCGCGCCGCTGCGATTCCTCGGCCGGGTCAGCTTCTCGCTGTACCTGATCCACTGGCCGATCCTGCTGCTGCCGGCCGTCGGCCTGGCGCTCGGCGCGCAGCTGCCGCTGGAGCAGCGCCTCGCGTTGTGCGCGGCGGCGATCGGCCTCGCCTGGCTCTGCTGGCGCTACGTGGAGGACCCGTTCCACCGCGGCCGCCGCTTCACGCTGCCGGCGTCGCGCGTGCTGGCCCTCGGCGGGGCGAGCATCGTCGCGACGGCCATCTTCGCCGCCCTCGTGGGCCTCAACGCGATCCGGCTGATCGATGCGCCCGTCCAGGCCGGCACCGGATCCGTCCCCGGCGCGCAGGCCACCCCCGTGCCGAACCCAGGCGGCGTTCCGATCGGCGACGGGGGGCCCGACGGCACGCCCCCGCCCGGCCTGGCCACGGAGGATCCCGACGCGACCGACGAGCCGGAGCCGACCGACGAGCCCGGGCCGACCCCCGGCATCGGCGAGACCCCGGCCCCCGGAGCGACCCCGACACCGGTTCCCGAGCCGACCCCGACCCCGGTGCCCTACCCGGTGGCGGTGACCGGGCCGCTGCCCGGCAACGTCAAACCGGCCCTGTCCGCGGCGGCCGACGATTGGGAACGCCTCTTCAAGGACGGCTGCGAGCTCCAGTACGCAGGCACCGATCCGCCCGCGTGCAACTACGGGGACCCGAAGGGCACCAAGACGGTCGCCCTGGTCGGCGACTCCATGGCAGGGCAGTGGTATCCGGCCCTCGAGCGGATCGCCGGCGAGAAGCACTGGAAGATAACCACGTTCATCAAGTTCGCCTGCCGCTTCACCGACATCCGCCAGTACTCGCGCATCCTCAAGCGCGAGTACACCGAGTGCGAGGGTTGGATCCCGAACGTGGTGGCGAAGCTCAAGCAGATCAAGCCCGACCTCACGCTGCTCTCCTTCGACCGCTCACCCGGCGTCCTCGACCCGGCCGACGACAACCCGGTCCGCCAGGGCCAGGGCATGGCCCGGCTCTTGGCCGACGTGCCGGGCAGGATCGGGATCATCGTCTCCACGCCGCAGCTGCCGTGGGATGTCCCGGAATGCCTTTCAGCGCACAAGTCGGACGTGACGGCTTGCGACGCCGCGCGCTCACCGGCGTTCGGCTGGCGCTACAAGCTGGTGGAGAAGGCCGCCGTGAAGGACCTGGGCCCTCGGGCCGTGGTCATCAACCTCTCGGATTGGGTCTGCCCTGGGAAGACGTGTCCGGTGGTGATGGACGGCATGATCGTCTGGCGCGACTACTACCACCTCACGGCGACGTTCTCGGCCACCCTGGCTCCCGCGCTGGAGGCCAAGCTGCCTGATCTCGACGAGGCCGCCGCGCAGTAGGGTTTTGCCCGGGCTCGGTCGCCGGGCCAAGCGCGGTGTGTGCCAGGTTCTCGCTGGGTGGTCGTTCTGCGCGACCGGCGTCCGGTCTTTGCCAGGTTCTCGCCCGGTGGACTATTCCGCGCCGTCGCGAGCCCGATCGTCGCCAGATTCTCGCCGCGCGGCCCCGCGTCGCCCATGCGCGCCCGTTCCTGGTCAAGTTCTCGCCGTGAGGTCCTTGCGCGGGAATGGGCGGCGTCCGGGCGTCTCGATCCGCACTCCGGGCCGGTCGCGCCCAGATCCCACGCTCAGCGCGGCATAACCCGCGCGGCCCGCAGCAACGGCCGAACTCTGGCGGACGCCAATTCTCGCGCAAGGTCCGCTCCGTGAGAATCTGACCGGAAGTGCGCCGCCGAGGCCGCCGGTGGCGCCGCCGAGGCCGCCCGTGGTGCGACGCCGAGGCCCGCCCGTGGTACGACGCCGCCGCCCGTGGCGCGCCGCCGGGCCGCCCGTGGCGCCTCGCCTATACTCCACGTCCCGCTGGCGCCAGGCGCCGCGGCTCTCTTCGGTCGGGGCGTGGCGCAGTTTGGCAGCGCGCAGCGTTCGGGACGCTGAGGTCGGAGGTTCAAATCCTCTCGC
>JAXDKU010000086.1:0-8347 GCA_034667005.1 Chloroflexota bacterium | reverse complement strand
ACGTCGGCACCGGCGAGCCGGTCCAGCTTCCGCTGGTAGCCGTCAGCGTCGAGCCGACCACCGTCGTTCCGGCGATCAGCGGTACCACCGAGTTTGCCGGCTCCGCGTTCAGCATCACCTGAAGCGCTGCTCGCTCCGAGCGGGTGACGGCGAGGTGGTACTTCGATTTGATACGAATCCAACGCTCGGCGTAGGCGAACCAGTTCCCGCGGCTGGGTGGCTTCCACTGGCCGGGTGAGCGGTTGCCCTTCTGGCGGTCGAGCTGGGTGCTGGTCACGACCAGCACCAGCGGGTCGTTGGCGTACTGCGTGCGTCGCGCCCTCGTCCAGCGGCGCGCGCCGCTGCGCCATGCGTTCGCAAGCGGCACGAGATGATCGGCAGCGAGCGATCGCGGGGCGCGGTAGGTCCTGCCGGAGTACTGGTCGACCCAGATGCCGGACCTGATCGCGCACTGCGGGCCGCGCTTGACGTTCGTTCCGTCGCGGATCAGCGTGTCTTCGCGGGCGTCGCAGCCGTTTCGGTCCGGGTCGAGCCAGTGCGGATAAAGCCTCGGGCTGTACCCTTTCAGGGAAAGCGCCGTCGCCGTGCGAAGCTTTGCCAGGCGGTCCAATGCGCCCTTTTTCTCGCTGGCGGTGCGAGCCGCGCCGCTCGCCGGCGCGACCAGGCAGGCGACGAGCAGGAGCAGAAGCAGGAGCGCCGGGGATCGCCTCATCGCCGCCATCCTACGGTTTGCGCCTCGGCCGCGTGCAACCGGGGGGCGCCGTGCTGGTCGAACCGGTCCATGCACGCCGCGACTCCGTCACCACGGCGTCGCGCGGACCGAAGCACGAGGTAGCGCTGTGAGACAACGCGCGTGCCATCGCGGAGAGGACGGTCGGGGATTTGCAACCGCCGGCGAACATGGACCCGACTCGCCCCGGGCCTCTGACGAGGCCTGCCTCGGCGCGGCTTGACATGTGTTTGCCAGGTGGGAAGCTGTTCGCGGCATGGATGACGACGGACGAAGCTCCGGCGCGGCCCAGCGCCTGGTGTCGTGGTTCGCGCTGTTCGTGCTCGTAACGATGACGGTCGGCGCGTGCGGCAGCTCGAGCGAACCGGATCCGACGGCCATGAGCGGAAAGTTCGATGTTGGTGGCCGCTCGTTGTACCTCATGTGCGTCGGTGCCGGCTCCCCGACCGTCGTGCTCGATGCTGGGCTGGGCAACAATCACGACACCTGGACGAGCGTCGTGCCGGCGGTCAGCAGGGTCACGCGGACATGCAGCTACGACCGGGCGAATCTCGGCGACAGCGACTCGGCCCCGAAACCACGTTCCAGCGGCGACGTCGTCGCAGACCTCCACCGTCTGCTCGGAACCGCCGCGCTCCGTCCGCCGTACCTCCTCGTCGGCCACTCGTTCGGCGGTCTCAACATGCGCCTATTCGCGTCCAACTTCCCAACCGAAGTTGGCGGGCTCGTGCTCGTTGATCCCACCCCTACAACGTTCCTCACGGACGAGTGCGCCGTCGTTGAACCATCCCTCTGCGCAACGCTCCGGGCCGATTGGGATCCCAGCAAGAACCCCGACGGGCTGAGCCTCGACGAAAGTCGTCGCGAGATCGACGGCGCCAATCCGCTCCCTGACGTTCCCCTCGTGGTCCTCGCAGCGACCGAGCACCGGCAGGCCGCGATCACGGAGAAAGGCGCCGAGGCGCGGATCGAGGCGGCCTGGCGCAACGCGGAAACCCAGCTCGCCGCCAGCGTCCCGCAGGGGAGGCTGGTGGTCGTGTCGAGCGGCCACGATATCCACCGCCTCCACCCGGAAGCGGTCATCTCCGCGGTGACGTCGATGTTGCAAGCCTCGCGTGCGCCATGACCGCTTCGGGCGAGTGGGCCGTCAGTCCCTTTGGAGTAGACCGGTGACACGTACTCGCCTCTCCGGATTGGGCGACGCGGTTGCCGCGGTGGATTCGGCGCTCGGAGACGCGGTCGAGCGTTCGATGCGTGCGCATCACCGCCGACGACTACGGCGTGTCGGCTGGGACCGCGCGCTGGATGCACCGGGGGGATTCGTGGTGCCGCACGCGTTCCCGGCGCGCGATGGCAATCGCGTCGAGCCGCTCGTCGACGGCGCCACCGCGTTGCCGCAGATCGCGGCCGCAATTCGGGGGGCGCAGCGTTCGGTCGATCTGGCCGGTTGGTTCTTCAGTCCGGACTTCGAGCTGGTCCGGGGTGAGGATCGGACGGTGCTGTCCGAGCTGCTCCGGGAGACGGCCGCTCGCGGCGTCGATGTTCGGGTCCTGGCCTGGGCCGGTGCGCCCGTGCGCGTGTTCCGGCCCAGCCGGCGTCAGGTCGACGCTGCGATGGCGGCGCTGGCGGCCGGCTGGGGGGTGCGGACGGCGACCGATCGCCGGGAGCGCCCGATGCACTGCCACCACGAGAAGCTCGTGATCGTGGACGGCGAGCGGGCGTTCGTGGGCGGGATCGATCTGACCAACTTGGCCGGAGACCGCTTCGATAGCCCACGCCACCCGTTCCGGGGGACCTCCGGCTGGCACGATGCGACGGCGCTGAGCGAAGGCCCGATCGTCGGCGACGTGGCTGGTCACTTCGCGATGCGCTGGCACGAGGTCACGGGCGAGCGCCTCGCGGCGCCCGCGCCGGCGGCTCGCGCAGGCGACCTGAGCGTCCAGCTCGCGCGAACCGTTCCCGAGAAGGTGTACGACGCCGTACCCCGTGGCGACTTCTCGATCCTGGAGGCGTACGCCGGCGCGCTGCGCGCGGCCCGTCGTCTGGTGTACCTCGAGAACCAGTTCCTCTGGTCGAGCGAGATCATCGGGATCCTCGCGGACCTGCTCCGGAACCCTCCCTCCAACGAGTTCCGGATGGTCGTCGTGCTTCCCGCACATCCGAGCACCGGCGCCGACGACACCCGCGGCCAGCTCGCGGTCCTCAGCACCGCGGATGTGGATCGGCGGCTGCTCGCCTGCACGCTGATGGCGCGAGGGGACGATGGGACCGCGGAAGGGGTCTACGTCCACGCGAAGGTCGGTATCGTCGATGACCGCTGGCTGACTGTGGGCTCGGCGAATCTGAACGAGCACTCGCTCTTCAATGACACCGAGGTGAACCTCGTCATCGACGATGAGGCAGTCGCCGCCGGCACGCGACACCGTCTGTGGGCCGAGCATCTGGAGCTGCCGCTGGGAGATGTCACCGGCGACCCGACACGGCTGGTGGATGAGGTGTGGTGGCCGACGGCGTCCGACCAGCTCGAGCGGCGTCGAGCGGGATCGCCGCTGACGCACCGCCTGCTGCTGCTGCCGGGCGTCTCGCGCCGTTCGCGGCGCCTGCTGGGTCCCATCCAGAGCCTGCTTGTCGACGGCTAGCCCGGGGGGCGCGCCCGCGCGCTGACCACGGCATCTTCGACGATCTCGACTGCGGCTGATCGGCGTCACGCGCCCCGTCCTCGCAAACGCACGGCGCACCGAGCGGCGCGCCGGCGCGGTGCGCACCCTGTCGTCGGCGGCCGTGCGCCCGAGGTGCGCGCGAGGCGAAGTGGGCGTAGACTCACGCTCGATTCGATGCCGACCCAGGGAGGGTAGAGGTGTACGCACGCGTAGCGACCTTCGAGAGCGATCCCACTCATGTAGACGACGCGATCAGGATGGTGCGCTCCGAGGTGGAATCCGGCCAGACGCCCGCGGGGCTCGAGGGGGCGAAGATGCTGATGCTCGTGGACCGCGCGAGCGGGAAGGGCCTCGGTATCACCCTCTTCGACGACGAGGAGGCGATGCGCCGCGGCGACGAGGCGCTCAACGCCATGAACCCCGGATCAACAGAGCGGCGCATGTCGGTCGAGTTCTACGAGGTGCCCGTGCAGACGGTTCACTGACCGACTCCGGGGACGGTTCGCCGCGCGACGCCCGACCGATGACCGGGCGAGCTCGTGCTCGACGAGCTCTCGTCATCGACCGTGACCGGCTCGAGCGAGACGGAGTTCCGAGGCTCGGGGGAGAGCGATCACGGCGCCGACGTGAGACGGCGCCCACCTTTCGGTTTCCAGATCCGGCCGCCACGCATCGCCAGGGCCCAGAGGACGAGCACCGAGTTGGTGACGAGGAACAGGACGCTCACGAGGCCGAGTGCACGCAGGTGCACGGCGACGGTCGCCTGTTTCGCCGAGCATGTGCCGTCGCAGGCAGACACCACGGTTGGCACTGCGGCGCCCTGATCCACGCGGGGTGCCACATTCCCGTGCTCGTGCACGCGATGCATCAGCACCAGCTGGTTCGCCTGCATGCGGTAGTCGTAGACGGAGGTGAGAACCACCTGGGCGCCCCCGAGCGCGGTCGTGAGCACGACGACGAGGACGGCGGCGGCAGCGACGCGCAGGAATGTGCGCCGAGCGATGAGGCGATGGGCGAGCCAGAAGGCGCCGAACACCGCCGCCCCGTCGATCGGCAGCATCACGGCGATGTACCGGATCCAGTCCGGGAAGGGTTGCTGGGTCGCCTCGATGTACCCGACTGCGCCGCGGAGCGACGTGGCCCAGAAGCCGTCGGCCGCCGCCAGGACGAGAGCACAGAGCCCGACGGTCAACCACGAGACGTCAAGGCGTCGTCGGGTGGGGTGGTGCGTCATCAGGGAATCGACGGCCATGGTGGTCTTCTCGCTCCTCTCGGCCGAAGGATCCGCTCCGCGAGCGCGGAGCGGGCTCCGGGTGATCGCGGGGTTACGGGGTGATCTCCCAGCCGAACATCATCGCGTGGTCTTCGTGGGCGAGGTTGTGGCAGTGGGCCACGTACGGGCCGACGAAGTCGCGGAAGCCGCGGTAGATGATCACGGACTCGCTCGGGTCGAGCGCGACCAGATCCTCCCTCGAGATGTCCTCGGGATGACCCTTGTCCGGCGTCACCGACACGTCCTTGCCGTTGCGCATCACCGTCCGGTGCTCTTCCATGTGCAGGTGGAAGGGATGCACCCAGCCGCCGCCGCCGTTGCGGATCTCCCAGAGGTTGAAGCTGTTCACCTTCTGCTGGGCCAGCGGCGTCTTGCCGGCCGGGTTTTTGAGGCTGGCGGCGACCGTCGTGGGCTCGAACGGCTTGCCGTTGATCAGCCACTCCGTCTCGCCGCCGCCGCTCCCGCGCTGCACCTCGAAGATCAGGCGGTTGTCCATCAGCGACTTCCAGTTCGACGGCAGCGGCGGCAGGTCGCGCAGCTTCGTCTGCGGGGTCGGCATCACGCTGTTGTCCTCGGGCATGTCGTTACCGTCGATCACGATCGCCATCATCGGGATCTTGTAGTTCGGATCCGGTGAGAACCGCGACGAGTTGGACCACATGCGACCGTCGGGCATCTTCATCACGTTCGTCAGGTAGATGACGTCGCCGTCGTGCGTCGGCGAGCCGTCCTGGTAGCGGCTGAAGTCGACGATGACCTCGCGGCGCTTGGCCGGCCACAGCTCGAACGAGTCGCGCGGGATCGGGAACGGCAGGAGGCCGCCGTCCGATGCGATCTGCGTCCACTTCATGCACTGCTGGCCGTCGGGGATGCGGTACTGCCCCTGCAGGTCGTTGCCGGTGTAGCCGAGCGATGCCGCGGACTTCGGTCCGTTGGTCGAGCTCATCAGCTTCAGGTCGTAGATGCGCGAGACCGAGGCGTCGAGGAACCGGAACCGGTACTTGCGGCGCTTCACGTGCAGTACCGGGTATGCGGTGCCGTTGACCGTGAAGATGTCGCCGACGAAGCCGTGGTTGGGGAAGTGCTTGTAGAACGTCTTGCCCCACCACTCCGGATGCGTCCGCGGGTTGCCGGCGGCGGGGAACTCACCCTGACCGTCATGGATGTCCTTGTGCATCGTGACGCCGTCGTCGAGGCGGCAGTCGAACAGCGCGAGCGGAATGTCGTAGGCGACGTCGAACGACCCGTCAGCGTTGTCGGTGCGGACGCCGGGCAGGCGCAGGCCCTGGCGCTCGTCGCCCATGTCCATGCCGTTCTTGGGGTCGTAGATGGGATAGAGACCGACCATGCCCTTGTAGACGTTCGATCCGGTGTGGTCCATCCGGTGGTCGTGGAACCAGAAGAAGCTCTGCTTCTCGCGATCATCGCCGCCCGCGGGCCAGTTCAGGTACAGGTTGTCGCACCACTGCGAGGGCGCGTACCCGGTGGCCTTCGGGCCGTACTGCATGCAGTAGTGCGGGTTGCCGTCGCTCTCGGGAGCCGTGTGCCCGTTGTGGAGGTGCGTCAGGAACGACCAGTCCGGCGAACCGAAGTCCTGTCGGTCGAGATTGAGCGGGTTCTCGTCCAGCTGGTTCGTGAACCGGACGAGGCACGGCTTGCCGTACTCGGCGTTGATGCGCGGGCCCGGGAAGGTGCCGTTGAACCCGTAGATGGTGCTCAGTGGGAGGGTGCGCTCGATGCCCGCGGCGTAGGACTTGCCGCCGGCGTCGAACGAGACCGTGGGCTTTCCCTTGGCGTCGATCGGGCGCACCTGCGAGGTCGTGAACGCGTGCGGGGCGACCTGGACGTTGATCTTGTAGACAATCGGGTCGGGGTAGCCGATGCGCGACGGCCAGATCTGATGCACCTCGTTCCCGACCGAGTTCTGCTGCCCCGTTCCAGGTCCCGGCGGACTCGGCCACGACGAATAGATGCTCTTGGGCACGGGCGCCAGCGCCTTCGGAATCGTCAGCTGGTCCGTGAACGGCGACACGATGAGCGGGCTGGTCGGGAACGCCTCGATGTAGATGGCGTCGGACAGGGCGATGGAGGCGGCGTCGAACACGCCGTTGGCCGAGAACAGACCCCGCTTGCGCAGGTTCGGGATCACGAACTCTCCGGTCTTGCCGAGCGCGAGAGCGGCGCTCCCTGCGGCGCCCAGCTTCAGGAAGGTGCTTCGCCGCAGTGGTTCCGCGGCGTGGTCGGCGTATGTCATGGTGTTCTCCGCTCCTTCTGTGCGGTACTTGCCGGGGGGATATGCGTGTGGTCATTCGGCCGGCCCTCATGACGCCTTGGCGTCACGAGGGCCGGCCCGGCGGTGACGCGACCGTTACTTGCCGGTGGCGGTGAGGCTCGCCGTGACGGTGGCGGGCAGGCCATTCGTGGCCGTGACGGACAGCGTCCCGTTGAAGTTCGCGACGACGTTCGGAGCGGTGAAGCGCAAAACAACGTTGCAGGAGTTGTTCACGGCGAGGTTCGCGCAGGTCGTCGATCGAACCGTGTAGCCGGTGCCGGTGACCGCGAAGCTCGCCAGCGTGAGGGCCGCGGCGGCGTTGCCGCCGTTCTTGACCGACACCGTCTGGTCCTTGCTGGTGTTGCGGTTGACGGTGCCGAACGTGACCGGGTTCGGGCTGAGCGTCAGCGCCGCTCCGGTGCCGCCTGTGCCGCTGAGCGGAATTGCCGTGCTGGTGGCGCCGCCGGCTGTCGTGTTGTGGGCTAGCGTGAGGGTCGCCGAACGCGGCGCCCGGGCTCCGGGCTTGAACTGCACCGTGATCGTGCATCCGGCCCCGGCCGCGACAGGAGCCGCCGTGCAGGTCTGCGAGGTGACGGTGAAGTCGGCCGCTGCCGTGCCGGCGATGCTGAACGCCGAGATGGCGAGCGGCCCGCCGCCGGTATTGGTGACGAGCACCGGCAGGCTGGCGGACGCGCCACCGTTGACGGTTCCGAACGCCAGGGTGGCCGGAGTGGGT
This sequence comes from Chloroflexota bacterium, assembly GCA_034667005.1. Taxonomy (GTDB): domain Bacteria; phylum Chloroflexota; class Limnocylindria; order Limnocylindrales; family CSP1-4; genus JAFMJV01. The sequence continues at coordinate 676 of JAXDKU010000086.1, read as the reverse complement.
GTGACGATCGGGTTGACCACCCCGTTGCCGGTGCCCGTCAGCGCGACGGTCTGATCGGTGGTGTTCGCGGCGTTGTCGGAGACGCTCAGGTTGGCCTGTCGCAACCCGACCGCCGACGGTGCGAACGTCACCAGCACGGTGCAGCTCGCGCCGCTTGCGAGGCTGGCCGGGAACACGGTCGGGCAGGAGCCACCGGACCGGGCGAAGTCGCCCGGGGTGAGTCCGGCCACGTACACGTCGGTGATGGTCATGGGAGCGCCGCCCGCGTTGCTCAAGGTGATGGTCCGAGCGGCACTGGTGGTGGCCGGAGTGGTCACCGCGGTGCCGGGGAAGCCGACAGCGGTCGGGGTGAACGTCGCCGCCGCGACGGGCGTCTCCGCCGGCGCCAGGCAGGGCGCCGAGGGGCCGCCGACAACGCCCGGACCGTTCTCGAAGATCGTCGATTCGAGCAGTGCCAGCGGCACGCGTCCGAGCCAGAGCGCGCGCGACTCTGCGGCGGGGATGACGACCCCGGTCGAGCTCGTTCCACCGACTGCGCGAAGCACATCTGCGGCGCTCATGCCGGGGTACGTCGCCGTCCACTTCGTGCCGGTCGGGTTGTTCGCGGTGTCGTAGGTAAGCGTGCCGTCGAGGCCCGCCGCGCCGGCCCGCAGGGTGCGCCGGCCGTTCTTGTCGA
>JAXDKU010000085.1:0-13511 GCA_034667005.1 Chloroflexota bacterium | reverse complement strand
GGGTGCGAGCGGGACAGGATCGCCTGGTTGACCACGGCCCCGGCATCGCCCGCGCGGAGGATCCGCAGCGACAGGCTCGACTGGGCCTCGAAACGTGCGATCACGTCGTCCGAGAGCGCGAACGAGTTGTGCGTGAGGAGCACCACCTCGCCTCCCGGATTCGAGGCGGCCGCGGGCGAGGTGCTCGGTCCGACGGAGCCGGAAGCCAGCGGAAGGGAAGCCTGGGGCGCGCCACATGCGGCCGTAAGAAGGGCCACCGACAGGGCTGCGCACGTCCAGGCACGCACGGCGCTCACGCGCGCCTCGTGAAGATCGCCAGCAGGCGGCCCCGCGCGACCGTGACCGTGGCGTCCGTGCCCAGGAATTCGTTCGACAGCCCTCTGGTCGAGCCAAGCGGGAGGTCTTCGCCGGCGAGGGGGTACCGCAGGCCCTCGGTGGTGATCTCCTGAACGGGATCGTCGAGCGGGAGGAGCGAGACGAAATCACCGGGCTCCCCGCGCAGCGCGAGCGAGCCGGGGCCCTCGGCCGTGCCGAGTCGCCGGATGGTCGAACCCGCGTGGACGATCGCCGCATCCAGCCCGTCAAGCCAGCCGGCCGACAGCAGCAGCAGGTTCGCGACCGCGTGCTCGACGCGTGGGCCGGCCAGAGCGCCCGCGATCCGTACGCTGCTCGCCCCGCGCGCCAGCGCTGCCCGGACGGCCAGCTCGGTGTCGCTCTCGTCCTTGTCGGCCGGATGCAGCTCGACGGCCGCTCCCGCGTCGCGGAAGCGCGCGATGTCCTCGGTTGAGAGCGAATCCGCGTCGCCCACCACCAGGTCGGGGATGCGCCCGACAGACTCCAGGTGGCGCGCGCCACCGTCCGCGCCGATCGCGAGGACCTGCTCCCCCAGGCCCGCCACGAGTGCCTTCCGGATGACGGCCGGATCGGCCTCTCCGTCTGCGACGACGACCGCTCGCTGTGCCACCAAGACAAAACCTCCGTCGGGACCGGGACGGAGGTCGTGCGCTGGACTCCCTTCGCTGGTACGAACCAGATCAGGTTCCTAGGGTCTGCAGCTTCCGCCGCACTCTCAGCGCCGCTCCGGCGCTCCCCTGTCCCGAGTCTTCGATTGCGGCGATTGTACGCGCCTGAACGGCCGGATCGCGATGCTAGACTCGGCCCCGTGCCAAGCCTGTCGCACCCCGCCCACCAGCGGGTGGTGGAAGCCGCGCAGCGCAAGGGCGTCGATCTCGAGATCACGGTGTTCGAAGAGTCGACGCACACTGCCGCGGACGCCGCCCGTGCCGTCAACGCCGAGATCGGCCAGATCGTGAAGAGCCTCGTGTTCGTGGCTCGTTCCGACGCCGGGCTGGAGGCTGTCGTCGCGCTGGTCAGCGGCGCGAATCGCGTCGACGTCGCGCGGCTCGCCGCGGTCGTCGGGCTGCCGGGCCTCCGCCGCGCAACCGCGGACGAAGCCGGCCAGGAGACGGGCTACACGATCGGCGGCATCCCTCCGTTCGGGCACCGCAAGGCACTTCGCGTGGTCATGGACCCCGACCTCGGACGCTTCCCGCTCGTGTGGGCCGCGGCCGGTACGCCGAGCGCGGTGTTCAGCGTCCCGCCAGCCACGCTCCGAACGCTGGCGAACGCCACGGTCGCCCCGATCGCCGTGGAGCCCGAACCGAGCGCGTCCGTTGGCGCCTCGAATTCCGCGGGCGCGGCCACCGGCGCTTGACGCGGCCGGACTCGGTCCGGCACGCCGGGGTGGGCAACACGACAGGGCAGCCGGACGGCCGCGCCATGGACGGCGCCGCACGCCGCCGAGCGACCGTCCAGTACCCGGGAGGCCTCGCGGCACGCTACCGCTGGACGGGAAGTGGCGAAGGCGTCGAGGCGTTCGGCCCGACCGAGGTCGGCGGCACGCTCGTGGATCATGGGGAGCTCGTAGCGGTCGAGCCGGACCGGCTGTGCCGGGCGGAGCTGCGCGTGGAGGGGCCCCTTGGCGCCTGGACCGCGCGGTTCGCGTCAGCCATCTTCGACGAGCCGCGCGGCGTCTACTGGGACGCGGCCGGTCTCCTGGTCGTGGCGTATGGGTTCGTGGCGTACGGCCTGGCAGGCCGCACCGGCGACCTCGCGTGGACCCACCGGAGCGGAACCCCGCTGGTCGCCGTGCTTGCCTCCTCGCGATTCGAGCACGTCGTGATCCAGAGCGAGGTCGAGACGGTCGCCGTGGCGGCCGACGGAACGACGGTGTGGCGCGTGGCGCATTCGGACGTCGTGGCGGAGGTGGAGCTGGTCGGCGGCACGCTGGTCCTGACGAGCTACGGCGGCGTCCGGCAGGTGCTGGATCCCCGGACCGGGCTCGCTCCCGGGGGCCGATGAGGAGCCCGGTTCGGGTGAGCGGCGGGGTGGTGCGTCCACGCACCACTGTGGACGAGCGGTGGACAACCCGGCGCCGGTCGAGGCAGATGGTGGACAACGTCCCTTGACCCTCCGGAGTGCCGGCCACTACCGTTCCTCTCAGCCCGGAGGGGCCGAGATCGAGACTAGCGGCCGAGATTGCATCAAGGCCCACGTCTCGTGAGGGTTCCTTCGGGTCTTTTGATTCCCCGCACGTGACGGGCCTCGCGCTCGTCCTGGGCGTCGTCGGCGTCCTCGCCCTGGGCGGCGGCGCATGGCTGCTGCGCAGCACGGGCGCGGCGTGGCGCGTGGCACGGCTCCTGGCGGCGGCTCCGCAGGTCCCGCTCGCCGACGTCGTTGCGGCAGGCGCCGACGGAGACGCGGAACCACGCTACCTGCGGACGCACGGCCGGATCTCCAGCGACGAAGAGTTCCCCGACGAGCACGAGCGGCCGCTGGTCTTCCGGCGCACGCTCCTTCAGAGGGGAGACGGCGGCTGGCGCACCCTGGACGAGCAACGCCTCGCGGTGCCGTTCGGAATCGAGGACCGCAGCTCCTTCCTGGCGATCGACGTCGACGCGCTCGGCAGCGGCCTCGTCGTGGTGCCGCGGGAAGCGACGGGGATCGCGTCGGAGATGCCGCCCGAGCTGGCGGCGGCGGCGGGCGATCTCCCCGCCGACACGCCCGTCCGCGTCAGGATCGACCAGGTCTCGGCCGTCGAGCACGCCACGGTTGCGGGCGTCGTGGTGCGCGGTCCGGACGGCGCTCCCCGACTGACGGCAGGGCTCGGCCGCCCGCTGATCCTGACCACCGTGGACCCCGCGGCGGCGATGCGGCTCTTGGCGTCCGACAACCGCCGGCGGGTCCTGGCGGCCGCCGGACTGCTCGTGATCGGCCTCGGACTGCTCGCGGGGGCGATCGTGGCTGCGCTGCTAGGCTCGGCCGCGTGATCTCCCCGGCCCGCCGTCGTCCGGCCTGGCGCGGCCTCCTCGGACGGAGCCGGTCTTTCGTCCTCGTCCTCGCCCTTGCGCTCGGCCTGCTCGCGGCCGTCGCGACGCCCGTGCTGGCGGCCTCCCCGGGGCCCTCCCCTGCGGCGTCGCCGCCGATCATCGGCACCGGCGACCCGCGGAGCGACGGCCAGGGTCCCGGCCTGGTTGGCTCGCCGTTCGCGATCGCCATCGGAGTGGTGCTCCTGGGAGCCATCGCGGCCGGCGGAACCCTCGTCTTCCTGCGCGTCACGCGCGACGACTGAGAACCGCTTCTCCGCCGGGCAGGACCACCGGAGGTACTTCCATCTCATGGAGGGCGCTGTGAAGCGCCCGTATGTTTCCGGAGGTTCCGGCTCTTACCGAATCCTCCGGAGGCTACGAACATCGAACCGCGCCCCGAGGCTGCGATCCTCTCCGTGACTGGCGCCGCGCGCCTGCTTGGCGTGCACCCCAACACGATCCGCGCCTGGACGGACCAGGGCCGCCTGCGCTGCCTGCGAATCAACGAGCGCGGCGATCGTCGCTACCGCGCCGCGGACCTCCAGTCGTTCCTCCACGACGCGGGCCTGCAGCCTGCGCCGGTCCCGCCGTTCGTCAGCCGGCTGCGGCCGGTGAACTGGGCCGCGAACGCCGCGGATGGAGGGCGCGAGGCCGAGGTTCCGCACGAGCCCGCGGGCCAGACGCTGGCGCAGCACCGTCCCGGTGACGGGCTGACGCTGGTCCCGTCGGCTGCGCCCGGCGGAGCGACGCTCACGAGGATCTCGCAGATCGGCAATTCCAAGGGCTTCGGCCGCGTGGCGTCCCTTGCGGCCGACCATCGCGACGCCAGCCCTCCGATCGCTGAGGAGGACCGCCTCCTCGTCACGCAGGTTCGCGACGTGGTCCGGGGGCGAAGCGACCTGGACGAGGCACTCCGCGACGCCACGCGCGTGCTGCTGGCGACCGGCCATTACCGAACGGTGGCCGTGGCCGAGTGGCAGGACGGCCGCCCGATCGTGCACGTCATGGAGGGGATCGACCCGGGCCCGACGTGGCTGGAGCACGCCGATCCGAACCTCATCGCGGTGTGCCTGCGCGAGGGGCGGCCGGTCGCCGTCCCCACCGTGCCGAGCCCGGACGCACCCGGCCATCGTCCACCCCGCACGGTTACCGTCTACGCACCGATCGGGTCGAGCGAGGATCCGTGGGGCGTGATCGTCGCGGAGAGCGCCTCCGACCTGCCGCTCTCGCATGCGGACCTCGTCACGCTGGAGTCGATCGCCACGGCCGCCGAGGTCATGGCCCAGCACGCGAGACTCCAGGCGCGACTCGAGCTCCAGGTGCAGCGCGCGGAACTGGTCGCAGGGATCACCGCGGAGCTCAGCTCGCAGCTCGAGCTGTCGGTCCTCTTCCGCCGGCTCGCGGAGCAGGCCGCCGAGCTCTTCCAGGGCGACCGGACGGCGGTCTGGCGCGTCAGCGATGGGCAGCTGCATGTCGAGGCTGCGCACAACCTGTCGGAGGAATACATCGAGGCGCTGCGGGCCCTGCCGGAGCCGCCGATCGGGATGCTCGTGGCCGCGAGCGGCTCCACGATCGTCATCCAGGACGTTGCCAACGACCCGCGCGCACGGACCCTGCGCGAAGCGGCGCTGCGGGAGGGCTTCGACACCGTCGCCATGTCCGCGCTGTCCGTCGACGGGGATGTCATCGGCGTCCTCGCGGTCTACCACGACGAGCGGCATGACTGGCCGCAGGAGGACATCGACGTCCTCACCGCCCTCGGGCGCCAGGCCAGCATCGCGATGAAGAACGCCAGGAACTACGAGCTGATGGCGACCTGGGCCGCTCAGCTCCAGTCCATCCAGCAGCTCGGCACCCGGCTCAACCGCTGGGGCACCGTGGCGGGCATCGGGCAGGCGATCGCGGCCGAGCTCCGCCAGCTCATCGACTACCACAACGTCCGCGTCTACCGCGTCAACGGCGACGATGTCGAGCCCGTCGCGTGGCGCGGCGAGATCGGCGAGTACACCGACGAGGAGCGCGACCAGTTGCGGCTCAAGGTTGGCCAGGGCATCACGGGCTGGGTCGCCCAGAACGGCATCGCCCAGTACCTGCCGGACGCGGCGCACGACCCCAGGTCGCACACGATCCCGGGCACCGAAGCGGACCTCGAGGAGTCCATGCTGATCGCGCCGATGCTCTACGAGGACCAGGTGCTCGGCGTCATCGTGCTGTCGAAGCTCGGCCTCCACAAGTTCACCAGCGACGACCTGCGCTACCTCGAGATCTACGCTTCGATCGCCGCCCAGGCGATGGTCAACGCCGATGCCACCGAGCAGCTGAAGGCGCAGTCCGACCGGCTCGCCCGGCAGCTCGAGAGCCAGCGCGAGCTGATGCGGGTGACGGAGTCGATCCTTTCGACGCTCGACCCGCGCACGGTGGTCGAGGAGATCGCCGACCGGCTCGGCGGCATGCTCCGCGTCGACAACGTGGCGATCGGCGTCCACGACCCGGAGGCGCACGTCATCCGGCCGCTGTTCTCACGCGGCGTCGATGCCGAGCGCTACATGGCCAAGACGCTCAAGGACACGGAAGGCGTCAGCGGCTGGGTCGTCCGCAACGGCGAGGCCCAGCTGATCCAGGACGCCCTGCATGACGACCGCGTGGTGAACCTCGAGGGCAAGGTCGAGCCCGGCTCCCTGATCGTGGCGCCGCTGAAGGCCCGCGACCGCATCACGGGCATCCTGCTGCTCGAGCGCCTCGGCGTGGACGCCGCATTCACCGAGGAGGAGTTCGAGCTGATCCAGCTGTTCGCCGGCCACGTCTCGATCGCGCTCCAGAACGCGCTTGCGCACCAGGCCGTGGAGATCCGCGCCCAGACGGACGCGCTCACGGGGCTGAAGAACCAGGGCACGTTCCAGGAGTACCTCCAGCACACGGTGAAGCGAGGCAACCCGTTCAGCCTCCTGATCGTGGATTTGGACGACTTCAAGAGCTTCAACGACCTCCGCGGCCACGAGGCCGGGAACGTGCTGCTGGCCGAGATCGCGGCCGCGCTGCGCACGTCCTGCCGCGAGTCGGACGAGGTCTTCCGCTACGGCGGCGACGAGTTCGCCCTGATCCTGCCGAACACCGACGTGGCCGGAGCCATGGAGGTCGCGGCGAAGGTCGGCCGCGCCGTGAAGAGCGTGCCCGGACCGGGATCGCGAAAGGCCGCCGGCGTGACGTGCTCGGTGGGTGTGGCGGCATTCCCCGACGACGCGTCGGACCGAGAATCGATCCTGCTCGCCGCGGACCGCGCCTGCTACGTGGCCAAGCGCAACGGCCGCAGCCGCGCCGTCACCGCGGCCGAGGCACTCGCCCTGGCGGGCGACGTCCTCCCGCAGCCGCCAACTCCCGTCGATGATCCCGAGCTGACCAAGGACGCCGCGTAGGACGTTCCCCGAGTCCCACCGGATTCCGCCGCCACGGAACCGACGTGCCGCGGAACCTTGCCGCGGAACTCGGCGCCGAACTGGCCCCGGAACTCGGCGCTGAACGGGCCGCACAACTTGCCTCGTGTTCCATCCGTCGTCGCGAAGGGGGCGATCGGCCGGCCGCGTCGGCCCGCAGAACGACGACTTTTCACGTTGCGCGAACAGCCACTGCCCTCTGGACGTCGTGGAGCTCCTCCAGCGCGTTCGTTCTCGGAGTCGAGCACTCAGCTGATGGCGTTTTCGCCGTAGGTTGGCGTGGAGTGGCCGGTCGTAGGGCGGTTGGAAGCTCGAATGCCCCCGCGCCGGCGCGTCGCCGGGCCGCCGTGTTCACGGATCGTGAATTCCTGTCGAGTCGGGCCGTTCAGCTCCTCGGCTTGCGGCTCGGCTTCGGCTTCCCGACCTCGGTGACGTCAGGGCTGTCGGCATCCGCGTCCCGGTCGGGTTCGGGGGTCGGCTCGGGTTCGGGGGTCGGCTCGGGTTCGGGGGTCGCGACGCTCGCGGGTCGCGGCAGGGGTCCGCGGGTGAGGGTCAAGGTGACGTTCGCGGCGAGGCCGAGCACGCGGACGGCCGAGCCCTGGTTCACGGCGATGCAGAGCCGGCCGTATGAGTCGTCGTAGAGCAGCGGTGCGCCGGGCGGGACGTGGCCGAACGTGCCGACCCACGGGAGCGCCAGGTCTCGCGAGCCTGCCGGGTCCTCGATGCGCAGCCAGATGCGGTCGCCGGGTCCAACGCCGGGGAACGCGTTGAGCAGGTGCCCGCCGAGCGCCGAGAGCTTCACGTTCCCGAACGTGTCGAGGTAGATGACCGAGGTGCGCAGGAGGCCGTCGTAGACCTCCGGCTCCGGCCAGTCGAGCAGCACCAGCGTTCTCGGGTCGATGGCCGGGCCCATGAACTCCAACGGAACGCCCTGCGCGAGGTGGGCGGCCGCCGGCGCGAAGATGTCGCGGCCGTGGAACGACGAGCTGACGACCGGCAGGCGGTACTGCGGGTTCTCCAGGACATGCGCCCGCGTCACCCCGCCCAGCCGCGCGGCGGCGGGGAGCAGGAGGCCGTTGTCCGGCCCGACCAGGTAGTCGCCACGGAGCGTCTCGAGAGCGATCGGCCGTCGCTCGGTGCCGACGCCCGGATCCACGACCGCGACATGCGCGCCGATCGGCAGATATGGCACCGCGCACCAGAGCAGGAGCGCGCCGTCCCGGACGGCGTACTTCTCGACCTCGTGGCTGATATCCACCACGGCGGTGTCCGATGCGATGCCCAGGACGATGGACTTCATGATCCCGGCCGACGGGTCGCGGCTGCCGAAGTCGGTCAGCAGGCTGACGAACGGCCGGACCCCCGGTCGCGACATCCGGGCGGCGGCGGGCGTGGTGATGGATCGGTGGAATGAGCGCGCCATGTCGCGCGGATGGTAACGGCCGAGGCTCGGGAGGAGCGGGAGGCGGCTGTGTGCTGCCGCGCTATGCTGCGGCGCCCATGACCGACCTCGCCACCAGCGACGCCCTCGGAAGCCGCGGCCAGGAGACGGCCGGGCCCACCGCCGCGCCCGAACGGATGGGCCGTGACGCCGCGCGCGCGCCCCACGCGGGACTCACCGGGATGCGGCTCCTGTCGATCGTCGTGGCCGCACTCTGGGCCGCCATCGGCGTCGCCGTGCTCATCGCGTACCACCCCGGCGGCCCGTTCGACCTCGTCGTCCGCGCCGCGATCTTCTGCCCGCTGCCCGCGGCCGTCGCGGCGGCCGTCTGGCCTCCGTCGTCGTCGGATTGGCGCGTCAACGCAGCCATCGCGTGGCTGGGCATCCTCTCGGCGATGCTCCTGGTGCCGCTGCTGATCGGGATCCTGGAGACGCTCATCGGGACCGGCCGGCAGGCGCTGTTCCCGTCCGCGGAGGTGGCCTACGCGGCGATGCTGGCCCTCGGCATGACCACCCTATTCGCCGCCATCGGCGTGGTTGGCGCGCGGGGCACGCCGCTTTCGAACCCATCCGGCGTTCTCTCGCGGCAGGCGTTCATGCAGGCGCTCATCCTCACGGCGGCCGTGCTCGTCCTGGACTCTGCGGTGCTCGGCATTCCCAGCCTGGCCAACGAGCTGGCGCTCCGCGATCGGCCACTGGTGGTCTCGCGCTTCGGACCGACCGACACGACGCTGCCCATTCCCCGCTGCGACACCGCGCCCGCCGTCGCGGTCGCCGCAGAGCTCGATTCGGCGGGCACGGCCCTGGTCGACGGCGAGGACGTCGCCCATGCGAGCCTGCACGGCGTGCGCCGGGGACCGGACGACGAAGCGTGGGCCGCGACCCTGACAGGCCGGTTCGACAACGCCACTGTGTCGTACCGGCGCAGCGGTCCGACCGCCGTCCTCGACGATCCGCGTGGGTCCCGGCCGATCAATCCAGGGAGCCTGACGCTTCCCGGCGGCCGCGGCCTCACCGTCGACGACCCGATCGCGGCGCTGGTGGGCGTCGTCGGGACGGGCCGAGTCGCGGAGGACCGTGGCATCGAGCTGATCGAGGAGGCGCGCAGCCGCCATTGCCACGTCGTGTTCGACGGCTCGGGCGCGCTCTCCGCGTCCGTGGTCGTCCGGCTGCTGGTCGGCGGCACCGTCGATCCCGTTGCGGGACTCAAGGACTGGCGCGGCGGGCTGGACTGGTGGGTCTTCGCCGACGGGCAGCTCGGGCAGGCCATCATCACGATCGGCGGCTACCCCGGCGACGCGTGGCCGAGTGGCGGCCTCCAGGGATCCGTGACGGCCAGGGTGACGGCCACGAACCGCTCCGGCGGCTCGCTGCCGTGACGGATCCGGCGCAGCGGGACCGCGGCGGCGCGAAGTGGGACAAAGCCGCTCGCTACCTTCGGATCGCCATGGTCCTGCACGCCCACCCGGATGGGATCAGCGCCCGCGACGTCGCGGCACGCATCGGTGTGTCGGTACGGACGGTGTACCGCGACCTGGAGTCGATGAGCCTCGATGCCGAGCTCCCCATCTGGCAGAACGACGGGCGCTGGGGCCTGGAGGAGGGCGCGTTCCTGCCGCCCCTGGCCCTGACGCTCCACGAGGCCATGACGCTCTTTCTGGCGGCCCGCGTCCTGGCGAAGGCGAGCGACGAGCACGACACGGAGCTGATCGGCGCGTTCGTCAAGCTCGGCGAGGTGCTGCCGCCCGTCCTGGCCGATCACGTCCGCGCGACCGTCGGCGCATACGCGACGACGCCCGCCAACGAGAGCTTCACGCGCGTGTACCGCGTGCTCACGGAGGCGTGGGCGGGCCGGCGGGTCGTCGAGATCGAGTACGGGCCCGGGGTCTATGACGCGGAGAAGCCGTCACGGCGGGCACGCGTCCGGCCCTATGCGATCGAGCCTTCAGCCCTGACCCGGGCGCTCTACCTGATGGGCTACGACGAGGAGCGGGAGGGCATCCGCACGTTCAAGGTCGAGCGGATCCTGACGGCGTCGCTGACGCCGGAGACGTTCACGGCGCCACCCAGCGAGCAGATCGCCACGGACATGCTGCGGGCCTGGGACGTGATTGCGGACGAGGATCCGGTTCAGGTCGTGGTGCGGTTCGCGCCGGGCGTGGCCGCGCGTGCCGCCGAGACGCGCTGGCATCCGACGCAGGAGCACCGCTGGGAGGCGGACGGCTCGCTCGTCTGGTCGGCCACGGTCGCGGGCTCACGGGAGATCCGCAGCTGGATCCTCGGTTGGGGACCGGACGCGGAAGTGCTCGAGCCGCCGGCCCTGCGAGCCGAGATCGCCGGGTTGCTGGACGACGCCGCGAGGCGGTACCGGTAGGTTTCGGGGCCGCGGCCTTACGGCCCCGGCTGCGTCACCGTGTCGTGGCGGTGCTGTGCCGCTTCCCGGCGAGCGGCCGCGGCGAGGCGTCCGAACCAGTGCCGCCAGAGCGCGTCGTGGATCTGCATCTGCGCCCGGGACCGGAAGCCGACGTGCCGGATCGTCATGTGGGTGCGCTCGGCGTGGTCGATCAGGTCGAACGCGACGACCGTCGGCACGCGCAGGGGAGCACCCTCCCAGTCCCAGGTCCAGCTGATGTGCTGCGGCGGATCGATGGCCAGCACCTGCCCGGCGGCCACGGCCTCCCGAAGCCTGAGGCGCACGGTCCCGCCGACGGCGGACGTCAGGTCCGCGCCGTCAAGCCAGCGAGCCAGCCCATCCGACGTGGAGACGAGACGGAACAGGTCCTTCCGCCGGCCCGGGACCTCGGCCTGGTGCTCGACACGCAGATCGCTTGGCATCAGAGAAGAGTACCGAGCCTGACGCCGGCTCGGCGCAGCGCGAACTAGAGCGCCTTGACCGCCTGGGCGAGCTGGGCGAGGCCTTCCTTGGCGTCGGCGAAGAGCATGCCGGTCTTGGGGTTGGTGTACAGCTCGTTGTCGATGCCGGCGTAGCCGCGGCCCATCGAGCGCTTGATCACGACGATGCTCTTGGCCGCATCCACGTCCAGGATCGGCATGCCGTAGATCGGCGAGGCCGGGTTGGTGCGTGCGGCCGGGTTCGTCACGTCGTTGGCGCCGACCACCAGGGCCACGTCCGCGCGTGCGAACTCGGGGTTGACCTCCTCCATCTCGCGCAACTGCGGGTAGGGCACGTTCGCCTCCGCCAGGAGGACGTTCATGTGCCCCGGCATGCGGCCGGCGACGGGATGGATGGCGTACGACACCTCCACGCCGCGCGACTCGAGCAGCTCGGCCAGCTCGCGGACGGCGTGCTGTGCCTGCGCCACGGCGAGGCCGTAGCCGGGCACGACGATGACCTTCTGCGCGTAGGCGAGCTGGATCGCCGCGTCGTCGGGGCTGATCTCGCGGACCGAGCCGCCCTCCGCACCGGTGATCGCGACCGCGCCGGAGTCGCCGCCGCCGAAGCCGCCCACCATGATGTTGGCGATCGAGCGATTCATGGCGTCGGCCATGAGCTTGGTGAGGATCGCGCCCGAGGCGCCGACCAGGGCACCCGCGATGATCAGGACGGGGTTGTTGATCACGAAGCCGGCCATGGCGGCGGCCGTGCCCGTGAACGAGTTCAGCAGCGAGATGACGACGGGCATGTCGGCGCCGCCGATCGGCAGGACCATGGTGATGCCGAAGATCAGCGCCGCGACCACGATCAGCGCGAGCAGCAGGATGGCGACCGCCGAGCTGAGCACGATCGTGCCCGCGGCACCCAGCACCAGCACCACGAAACCGATCAGCGTGATGAGCGCCATCGCGATGGTGACAAGGCGCGACCCCGGGAAGATGATCGGCTTGCCCGCGATCACACCCTGGAGCTTCCCGCCGGCGATGAGCGAGCCCGAGAACGTCACCGAGCCGATGACGGCGCCGAGCACCACGAAGATCGCGGTGGGCACGTCGATGTGGCCGAGGGAGACGCCCCGAATGTAGTCATCGATGGCCACCAGGGCCGCCGCGCCGCCGCCCACGGCGTTGAACAGCGACACCAGCTGGGGCATCGCGGTCATCTTCACGCCGCGCGCGAGGTAGAAGCCGAGTCCACCGCCGATGACGAAGCCCGCGACGATGATCACGAGCGCGAAGGAGCTGAGGCCGCCCGGGCGCAGGATCAGCCAGATGAGCGTGGCGATCACGGCGACGGCCATGCCGCCCGCGCTCAACCGGTTGCCGCCGCGAGCGGTGGCGGGAGAGTTCATCTGGTGCAGGCCGAGGACGAAGGCCGCGGCACCCGCAAGCCACGCCGCGAAGACCAGCGTGTTCAACCACTCCTGGCTCACTTTTCGGCCTTCCCTGCAGCGGGCGCGTTCGGCCGCTTCCGGAACATCTGGAGCATCCGGTCGGTGACCACGTAGCCACCCACCACGTTGGCGGCGCCGAAGACCACGGCGACGAACGCCAGCAGGTAGCTCAGCGTGTTGTCGGCGGTGGCGGCGATCAGCATCGCGCCAACCAGCACGATCCCGTGGATCGAGTTGGCGCCGGACATCAGCGGTGTGTGCAAGGTCGCCGGCACCTTGGAGATGACCTCGAACCCGACCAGGATGGCCAGCACGAAGAGCGCGAGCGCGTTCAGCAGGTCCTGGCTCATGGCTTCGATCCCGTGGCCGCGGCCGCGCCGGCAGCGGTGCCGTCCGCGGCGGGGGCGGGCGCGAGCAGCTTGGCCGTCGCCTCATGGACGACCGAGCCATCGTGGGTGATCACCGTGGCCTTGGTGATCTCGTCGGAGAAGTCGAGGTTCAAGGCACCGTCCTTCACCAGATGCAGCAGCAGGGCGGAGATGTTGCGGGCGTAGAAGCCGCTCGCGCCGGCGGGCATCGTGGCCGGCAGGTTGGTCGGCGCGATGATCGTCACGCCGTTGTCCGTCACGGTGGTCTGGTCAGGCTTCGACAGCTCGACGTTGCCGCCGAGTGCGCTCGCCGCCATGTCCACGATGATCGATCCGGACTTCATGAGGCCGACCGCCTCGGCGGTCACCAGTAGCGGCGGCCTCCGACCGGGCACTTGGGCCGTGGTGATGACGATGTCCATGCCGCCGATGAACGCGTTCAGCTCCTGCTGCTGTGCGGCTTGCTCTTCGGGTGTGAGCTGCCGGGCATAGCCGCCGGCACCGCTCGCGTCGACCGCGGACTTGAGCACCAGGAACTGCGCGCCGAGCGACTCGGCCTGCTCCTTGGTCTCGGAGCGCACGTCGTATGCCTTGACCAGCGCGCCGAGCCGACG
>JAXDKU010000084.1:0-25293 GCA_034667005.1 Chloroflexota bacterium | reverse complement strand
GCGGGCGGCGACGCCCTGGAGTTCGTCGAGAGCACGATCAGAGGCGACATCGGGTACGACAGCCCCGAATGGATCGAAGCCTTCCAGACCATCGCCGACCTCCGAACCTCCGGTGCTCTGCTGGCAGGCTCCGGAGCCACGGACTACGCGACCATGCAGCAGCTGTTGCTGCAGGGCAGGGCGGCCATGACCTACAACGGAACGTGGCTCCTGGGTCCGCTCCTGGCTGGGTCGCCCACCGGCATGTTCGACCTGCACGTCGCGCCGCTGCCTCTTGTCGAAGGAGCTTCGAACGCCCGCTCGATCCTCTCCTGGGCCGGCTTCGCGATGCCGGCCGGAGCTGCCACGGCGAGCCGTGACGGCGTCCGTGCATTCCTCGAGTACGCGAGCCGGCCAGAGGTGGACGAGACGGTTGTCGAGGGCCTTCAGGCCTACTCGCCGCTCCCCGCCTCGAACGCCGGCATCCACAACGGGGTGGCTCAGGAGTTCCTGCCCATGCTCGAGGACGCCATCACGTCACTCAACTGGCTCTGGGAACCGGAGATCGACGCAGAGATCAGCGACCAAGTCCAGGCCCTGGTGAAAGGCGACACCGACGCGGCTTCTGCGGGGAAGGCCATCGCGGCCGTGGCACAGGAGCTGCGTTCATCGGGACGCAGCTACTACTGAGAGCTGAGGCAGCGAAGCCGGTCGCCGATCCTGCGCGACGTTGAATCGCGCCTTCAACCGGTCCAGGCGACGAAGGCGGAGAGGACAGCCAGGGCCGCTGTCGCACCCGCGAACACCGTTCGTTCGAGGCGGCTCTTCGACGTCAGGTTGGACAGCGTGTTCAGCGTGAGAAAGCCCGCAATGACCCAACACGCAACGGCGACAGGACCCCGGTAGTCAAGCGGGGAAGCGACCACCCCGGCGCGCGCCAGGACCACGAGCGCGAACACGGCGAGAAGGATCGCGGCGATCGCACTGGCCAGTCTGAGACGGTTCGGAAGGTTCGGCGGGAAGCGCCCGCCGAGGACGTGGTCCCCGAGCGGCGCGCCAGCCGCGAGAGCGGCTTGGAAGGCGCCCATCGCGAGAAACAACGCTGTCGCTCCGAGTGCGGCGAGGACGGTGAGATTCGGCATGGGGTCGTCCTGTCCTCGTGGGATGGTCGGCGCGTGAGCGGGCCGACACCGCGCGCGACAAGCCACACGGGCCAGGAACGATGGAGGCGACCGGGACCATCATCGTCGCCATCGGCCTGCCGCGCTCGTGGGGGGCAGCCGCGACCGGCGCGGCGTCCGCGCCATGGCGAACAGCAGGACCACGCCGAACAGGACACCGAGCCAGACGGCCGTTGGCTCCGCAGGCGTATCGGCCGTCGAGGTCGGAGGCAGGGCGCAGGACGGAGCGCGGGCATGCGCAAATCCGGAGGGCTCCGCCGTGCCATCGTGGAAGACACGTACCTTCCCGTGGTCGACGTAGATGCGATGCCCGGACTCAGGCGGCGCCGTGAACGTCGCCATGACGGCACAGTCCGACAGGCGCCACAGAACGACGACGAGCGGCTCCTGGCTCACGATGAACGCGGCGCCCTCGATGACCACCAGCCACGCTCGCTCCCCGACCTGGAGCTCGTACGTGCGCGAGGCATCCGCGTCGACGGAGATCTGCACGGCGATCGGCCGCTCGAAGGTTTCCGCCGCGCGTGCGGAGCGCCCGAGCAACGGCGCCAGGAGCGCCGCGGTGACGATGACGGCCGTGCCGAGCTTTCGCATCACTCCCGCCCTCCGAATGTCGATGCCTTGGAATCGCGCTGGAGCGAACCTGCTCATCATGCGCGGCGTGGACACGTGTGGACGAGAGCCTCGATCCAGCTCAGCCCCCGCGGATTGACCGCGCCGCGTTCCTGCCGGATGATCGGGCGCATGGCACCGTCCGCACCCATCACACGAAACCGGGCGGGCCCATTGGCTCGGGCGTGACGCTGGAGGTCGCCGCCGCGATCCTCCTGATCGCATCCCGATCGGGGTCGCGCTGCTCGTCGGAGCGCTCGAGTTCGTCGGCCCGAACGGGGAGCGTGGCTGGGCGCTGGGCGGGACGATCGTCCCGATCGCCTACCTCGCCTGGTCGGCCTGGTTGATCGCGCTCGGGATCGGGTTCGTCCTGTAGCGGCTCAGTAGTTGTAGCCGGGACCCACCGGAGCGGGCGTCGTCGCGGGTGTCATGGTCGCGCCCGGCGTCGCGTTCGGGGCCGCCGTCCCTGCCGGGGTTCCTGCCGGGGCCGCGGAAGCTGGCGGTGTCGCCGCCGCGCCGGGAGCCTGCGTTCCGCCGGCGTTCTGGCCGCAGCCCACCAGCGCGGCCACCGCGAGGCAGCCGCAGAGGAGGGCGCCGCGACGGGTGCTACGCCGCCGTGTTGCCGAGGCGAAGCGGGTCATGCAGGATCCTCCGTGATGGCAGGGCGGCCGGGCAGCGAGATTGGCGTTGCGCTGATCGCCCACATCCCTTCTCGACCATACGTCGGGGCTCTGGTCGTCAGATTGCGGTGACGAGGCGACACGTTCCGGCCCGCCGAGGCGGCGCATGCCCAACGCCGCGTCTCTCCGCCCGTTAGATTCCCCCGACGCGCGGGACGGACGACTCCCCACCCAGCCGCGAACACGCAGAGGTGGTCCAAGAGTGACATCGCAGGGCCAGGGACCGCTCAACGATCCACGGCTGGTCGAACGGCGCGGCGACCTCAGCGGCCTGAACGCGGCCCTCTTCGTGATCCTCGTGATCGCGGCATTCGCGGCCGCCGGCTACCTCCTGTGGACCGTCCTCCAGCCCGGGTCCGCGCAGCCGTCGGCGTCGCCGTCTCACCCGGTGGCATCACCCAGCGCGGCGACGCCCAAGCCGACGGGATCGCCGGTGGCGTCGGCGAAGCCCACGCCCGGCGTCTCGCAGCTGCCGTCGGTCGCCATCGGCCAGGCCGCTGACGTGACGTCGGCGGGTCGGATCGTCGGCTCCGTGACCGTCGTCCATGTGACGAACCCGGACCGAATCAACGGCCAGGCGGCAGGCTTGGCGCAACGCTGGCTGGTCGCCCGAGTCCGGTACGCGGCGATGGAGACGCTCAGCTTCTCGGCCGCCGATTGGTTCGTCGCCGACCAGGCCGGCACCCGCTACCCGTGGGCCGGCAGCGGGATCCGGCAGGGCCTCGGCAGCGGAACCGTGCAGGCCGGCGGACGCAAGGCGGGCGACGTCATCTTCCGGGTTCCGCTCCAGGGATCCCTCAGGTTGGTTCTCACCTCGGGTGGGGCCGATCAGCTGACGGTCCCGATTCCCTGACGCGGGACACAGAAGCCCGGACGGAGCCGCCGGCCGACCGACCTGCGACGCCCTACGGCGCGTGGCCGTCGCCGCTGAGCGTGGAGATGGCCGTCGCGGCCGGCCGAGGCCTGCGGGAGCCACGCTTCGACGGCGGCCGTCTGTACTGGATCGAGAGCAGGCCAGAGGAGGGCGGTCGCTCGGTGATCATGCGTGAGGCCGTGCCGGGCGACCAACAGGACGTCACGCCCGCGGGCTTCAACGTCCGATCCCGGGTCCACGAGTACGGCGGCGGTTCCTACGCGGTATCGACAGGGTTGGTGGTGTTCTCGAACTTCGATGACGGGCGCATCTACCGCCAGGCAGCCGGCGAGCCGCCTCAGCCTCTGACCCAGCCGGGCAGCCTTCGCTACGGGGACCTTTCCTTCGATGCGAGGCGCGACCGGATCCTGTGCGTGGTGGAGGACCACGGCGACGGCTCGGAGGAGCCTCGGAACAGCGTTGCCGCGGTGTCGCTGGCTGACGGCAGCGTGACGGAGCTCGTCGCAGGCGCGGACTTCTTCAGCGATCCGCGAGTCGAGCCCGCCGGCGGCAGGCTCTGCTGGCTGCGCTGGAACTTTCCGAACATGCCCTGGGACGGCACCGAGCTGTGGGTCGCGAACCTTGGCACGCACGGCGAGGTGGTGGACGCGCACCAGTTGGCCGGCGGCCCGGAGGAATCGATCGTCCAGCCGACGTGGACAGCGAACGGCGACCTGGTCTACGCCTCCGACCGCACGGGCTGGTGGAACCTCTACCGCTGGCGCGCGGACGGCGGGCAGGAGAGCGCGCTCGGGCCGATGAACGCAGAGTTCGCCGGGCCGCAGTGGGTCCTGGGCGCGAGCTCCTTCTCGCCGCTGGACGACGGCCGGACGGTGGCCATCGGGCGCGTGGGTGGTCGAGACCGGCTGTTCGTCCTCGAGGAAGGTCAGCCACCCCGGGAGCTCGAGCTTCCGTGGACCGAGCTCTCGCACCTGGTGGCGTCCGCGAGGGTGATCGCGCTGGCGACGGGCTCTCCGACGGAGACGGCCGCGATCACGTGGCTCGACCTGGACACGGGCTCATGGCGAACCGTGCGACGGGCCGGCGACCTGCCGATCGACGCAGACTCCATTTCGATTCCCCAGGCGATCGAGTTCCCCACCTCGGGCGGGAAGACCGCGCATGCCCAGTTGTATGAGCCGCGCAATCCCAGCGCGACTGCGCCCGCCGGCGAGAGACCACCGCTGGTGCTGATCTCGCACGGTGGCCCCACCGCCCAGGCGTCGACGTCCTTCGATGCCTCGATCCAGTTCTTCACCACGCGCGGCTTCTGCGTGGTGGACGTGGACTACGGCGGGAGCAGCGGCTACGGCCGCGCCTACCGGGAGCGGCTGAACGGCAATTGGGGGATCGTCGACCTGGAAGACTGCGCCAATGCGGCCCGGTGGCTCGCGTGGCGGGGCACGGTGGACGGGATGCGAATGGCGATCCGCGGCGGCAGCGCGGGGGGCTATACGACGCTCTGCGCGCTCTGTTTCACCGACGTCTTCGCGTGTGGCGCCAGCTACTTCGGGATCGGGGACCTGGAGGCGCTGGCGAGGGACACGCACAAGTTCGAATCGCGGTACATCGACCGCATCCTGGCACCGTACCCGGAGCGCGCGGACCTCTTCCGCCAGCGATCTCCGATCCACTACGCCGATCGGATCCGTTGTCCCGTGCTGGTGCTCCAGGGCAGCGACGACATGGTCGTGCCGCGTGCGCAGGCGGATCGCCTGGTGGAGGCGCTCCGCGGGAACGGGATTCCGTACGCGTACCTGCTCTTCGAGGGGGAGGGCCACGGCTTCCGCCGATCGGAGAACATGCGCCGCTCCCTGGCTGCCGAGCTGTCCTTCTACGGGCAGGTGCTCGGGTTCACGCCCGCGGACGAGGCCGAGCCACTGACCGTGGAAGGCCTCGCGGAGTGGCAAGCCCGCCCGGTGTGACGCGGCCCGCCCGGTGTGACGCGGCCCGCCGCTTGGTGACGCGGCCCGCCGCTTGGTGACGCGGCCCACCCTTAGTGACGCGGCCCGCCCCTTCGTGACGCGGCCCGCCCCGGGTGACGCGGCCCGCCGGGGGTGACGCGGCCCGTCGCATGGAGCAGCGGCCCCTCCCTTCGTGACGCGCCCCGCCGGGCCTCGCCCTGCCGGTATGCACCGGGCGACTGACTCGACAGGCCATGGGGTCACGATATGCACCGGGCGGATGACCGACGAACCGCCTGCCAGCCTCATGCACCAGACGCATGAGCGACGCACGCACTTGGCAGTTTTATCCGCGTGGTGCATTCGATCGACCCGCTCAGCCGCTCGCTCGGCCGAGTCATTCGCCCCACGCATGACGCCGTTCACCGGCTCAGCGTGAGTGCCGGCCCCGCGGGTCGCAGCGCCAAATCAGCGTTCGCTGGCACGAATCCGGCTCCGCCCTTAGAATCAACCTGCGGGGTGGAGCAGCGGCAGCTCGTCGGGCTCATAACCCGAAGGTCGGCGGTTCGAATCCGTCCCCCGCAACCAATTCGCATATTGACCTGTGGAACCCCGGGCCCGCCCCCGGGGTTTCGCCTTTTCCGGGGCCGCCGGACCAGGTGTGAGTCGCCGGCGCCGCGCGCCGGACCAGGTCAGTCGCCGGCGCCGCGCCGGACCACTCGGGTCGCGGACCAGTCGGGTCGCCGGCGCCGCGCCGGACCAGTCGGGTCGCCGGACCAGTCGGGTCGCCGGATCCGTCGGGTCGCCGGATCAGTCAGTCGCCGGACCAGTCGGGTCGCCGGGCTGTGCCGCAACCGGCCGGGACGGCGCTGTCAGTGATCAGCCCGCGTCCCGGTCCACATTCACCGGCCCATGTGCCTTCGCGAGGGAGCTGTCACGGCCAGCTCCGCCCCGCGACTGCCCGCGATCCGCCGACTTCGGGAACAATCCCTGCGTGTCTTCCGCCTCTCTCAGCGCGCCGCGGTGATCGCCCGTCGCGAGCCACGGCTCAGGCTGCTTCCGGTCGGGGTCGTGGCGGTGATCATCGCGCTGGCGGCCTTCGCGGGCGTCGGCTTGTTCCTTCACGAGCGCGGCGGCCTGGCCGTTCCGATCGGCAACGTCTCACCGGACTCGGGACGCGTGCCGGACTTCGGGCGGGTGTACCTCCTGATCCTGGAGAACCATCCCTTCCACGAGGTGGTGGGCGACTCCGATGCCCCCTACCTGAACTCGCTCATCGCGAAGGGCGCCCTTGGGGTGAACTACCACTCGGTCGCCAAGCCGTCGCAGCCCAACTACATCGCGCTGTTCAGCGGTGACACCCAGGGAGTCAAGGACAACAACGTCCACGACCTTGACGCGCCGAACCTCGCGGACCAGATGGAGGCACACGGCAAGACCTGGTCCGTGACTGCGGAGAACGTGCCGCCGGACTGCTTCCAGGGCGAGTTCGCCAGTGGTGGCAGGGATGGCCCCGGCAACTACGCCCGCAAGCACGAGCCGGCCATCAGCTTCACCGCCATCAGCGGGCGCCCGGAGCGCTGCGCGCGTATCCACGACCTCACGGCGTTCGACCCGGCTGAATCGGACTTCCAGCTGATCGTCCCGAACCTGTGCCACGACGCACACGACTGCTCGCTGGATGAGGCGGACACGTTCCTCTCCGGATTCGTGCCGCGAATCCTGCAGAGCGACGCGTTCGCGAATCGTGGCGTCCTCCTCATCACTTTCGACGAGGGCGACCGCTACGACGATCGGGTCCCGGTGATCGCAGTCGGCGAGGGTGTCGTGCCCGGCACCGTGTCCGCGGACCGGACCACGCACTACTCGCTGCTCAGGACGCTCGAGGACGCCTGGGGGCTCGACTGCCTTGCGAAGGCCTGCGACGCCCTCGACCTCAAGGGGCTCTTCCAGGCCCCGTGAGGAGCTCGCTCAGCAGGGCGAGGTGTAGGGGTAATCCCGCAGGGCGGGGACGAACGGGCCGGTCGCCTGGAGGTCGGTCGCTCCGGCCGGGAGGGACCGGCGAAGACCGCCGGCCAACGAGCGGAGCGAGCCGAAGCGCGGGCCGTGAGGCGCCCGCGGCAGACGCCCGCCGAACGGATCGCTGCTGATCAGCGCCAGCATCGCGACGTAGGACTTGTTGAGGTACATGGGACTGGCCCTCCGGGTGTGCCCGGCTCTCCGGGCTCGTCCCGATCATGGTCCGCGCCGCTCCTGCCGGACATGGACGAATGCTCGGACCTTGCCTACGTCATTCGGCCGGTGGCCTAGAGGATCTTCGCGAGCTGGATCGGCAGGGCCGCCGCGCTGACCGGGCCGAGGCTGGTGGCCCGCACCACACCTTCACGATCGATGAAGTACGTGCTCGGCACGCCGATGCCCTGGTAGGCCTTCCACGCCTCGTCCTTCGGGTCGAGGAGGAGCGGCCAGTCGGCGCCGCGCTCCCTGGCGAACCCTGCCGCCGCGTCGGCGCCGTCAAGGTGGACGATGCCCAGGATCTCCAGTCCGTCCTGGGCGTGCTGAGCGCGCGCCGCCACGAACTCGGGAAACTCGTCGCGACACGGGATGCACCAGGAGGCCCAGAAGTTCACGATGACCGGGCGGCCGCGGTAGCCCGAGAGCCGCACGAGCGTGCCGTCGAGGCGGGCCAGCTGGAAGTCGGGTGCCGGCTTGTCCAGTAGCGGCGAGCCGAGGATCGCGCCGCCGTCGCCGCCGAGGCGCACATTGAGCGCCACCAGCGCAAGGACGATCGCGAGCCCTGCGACGACGACGATCGCGGCCGCACGGCGGCGCGGGCTCCGGGTCAGGCCGGCGAATGAGAGCGGCGTCGAGGCCTCACTTCGCGGTCACGGACCCATTCATGTTCGTGTGGATGTCGCACTGGAAGTAGTAGCTGCCCGGGTCGAGGGGTGGGACGTCGTACGTGATCGTGGCCGGTCCGGTGACGGGGTCGCCCTTGAAGATCTCCTTGCCCCTCGCCGGCGTGTCGTAGATGCCCACGTTGTGGGGGACGGCGGCCTGCTTGTTTTCGAACGTCAGGGTGATCGGCTTCCCCGCGGCGACGACGATCTCCTTCTCCTCGAAGCTGACCACGGAGGAGGCAGACAGGACGGGCGTGGTGGTGGGCGTCTGCGCCGGGCCGCCGCTCGGTGCGGCCGCGGCGCCGCTCGGCAGGAAGCTCAGGAGCCACGGAAGCATGGTGATGACGATCACCGCTCCCGCGATGCCGGCATAGAGCTTCAAGAGGCTGACGGGGAAGGCCTTTCGCGGATCGCGGGTCACCGGCTCCGGCATGTGTCCCGCCTCCACCTGGCGGTATTCGTGCCCCGCGTCGCGGTACCAGCCCGCGGCCGCGATCACGCCCATGACCAGGCCGCCGAGGATCAGCAGCGGACCGAAGATCAGTCCCGCGAAGATGAACATGAGCGCGATCGGGGCGAAGAACGGCCACGGCGAGGGACCAGGCAGATGGATCCCCGGCGGCGGTTCCTTCGGAGCGGGCTGGGGCAGAGCCGGAACGATGACCTCGGCATGCGCTCCCAGCGCGGTGCGGCGCCACTCCCGGCCGGCGTCGCGGTACCAGCCGAGGACGCCCACGAGGGCGATCAGCGCGCCGATCCCCAGCAGGACCGGGTTCACGGGCAGCCCGGGCGGCGGGAGCACGACGCCGAGCAGGACGAACAGCGCGCCGACCGGCAGCACGAACGGCCATAGCGAGGGACCCGGAAGGTGGACGCCCGCGGGGATCGGGCCGGAGGTCACCGCCTGCGGGATCCGGGGCCGGTTCAGCGCCGCGTTGGCGCTCCACGCGCGGGCAAGCATCAGGAGCACCAGCGCCAGCAGGCCGACGAGCAGCAGCGGCATGTACTGGAGCAGGTTGTTCCAGGTCGGCGTGATGATCTGCGAAACCAGATCCAGGAATTGCGTCCAGAGATCCATCGTTCAGGCGGCGGAGCGGTGGATCAGAGCTCTCGCGAGCCGCGCAACAGGACCGAGAAGCCGAACGCCATGGCCACGCCGAGGACGACCAGGAGCACGGCCCCTTCCAGGTCCAGAGTCGCGAGGTTGAAGTGCTGGACGGACCAGTAGGAGATCCCGACCGCCACGAAGACGATGCCGAGGACGACGGCGAAACGGGAGCTCACGCGCGCCTCCTACTTCAGCAGGTAGATGGTGGCGAACAAGGCCACCCAGACGACGTCCACGAAGTGCCAGTACGCGCTCACAGCCTCCACGGCCACGTGGTGCTTCGCCGAGAACTGTCCGGACACACCGCGGCTGAGGATGACGGCGAGGCCGATCACGCCGCCGAGCACGTGGGCCCCGTGGAAGCCGGTCATCGTGTAGAAGAGCGTCCCGTAGACGCCGCTGTTGATGCCGAACGCGTCGTTCTGGACCAGGGTGTAGTAGTCGAAGGCCTGGATCCCGAGGAAGATCACGCCCATGAGAAGCGTGAGGGCCACGGCTCGGTTCATGCCCGTCCGGTCGCCCTTGCGGATGCGCCAGATGCCCCACTGCATGGTGAACGAGCTCGAGACGAGCAACACCGTGGCGATGATCGGCAGCCCGATCGGATCGATGAACTCCGTGCCTTCCGGCGGCCACACCTGCGCCGTGGCGCGGACGTTGAAGTAGGCCCCGAACAGCGCCGCGAAGAACATGATCTCGCTGGCGATGAAGAGCAGCATGCCCATGAGGGCGGTGTCGGTGCCGTGCTGCTCGTGGCCGGATGCGCCATGGACCACGTCCGCGTCCGCGTGGGGAACGACCACCTCGGCGTGCCCCGTCACTTTGGCTCATCCGTCGGCGGTGCCTTCTCCGAGTCCGGGGCGTGGGCGGAGACCTCGGGCGCGATGCCGCGCGGGTGGCCCTCGGCATCCTCGTGGCCCTCGAGGGGCTGGCCGAGGAACTCCTCCGGCGGGTCGATGCGGAACTCGCCGTGCGACTGGTCGGCCCCCGCCGGCAGCGCGGCGGCGTGTGCGTCCACGGCGCCGTGCTTCAGGTCGAACAGCGGGCGCTCCGAGCGGACGGGCGGCAGCGCGTCGAAGTTGTAGACGGGCGGCGGGCTGGTGGTGGCCCATTCCAGCGTGTAGGCGTCCCACGGGTCGCTCGGCGCGTCCGGCGGCCGGCGCAGCGTGATGAAGACGTTCCAGAGGAAGGGCAGCATGCTCGTTGCGATCATGAACGCGCCGATGGACGACAGGAAGTTGAGCTCCGTCCAGCCGGCGTTGGGGGAGTAGTCGGCGATCCGCCGGATCATCCCGTCAAGTCCGAGCAGGTGCTGCGGGAAGAAGGCCACGTTCGTGCCGATGAAGAGCAGCCAGAAGTTCAGCTTCCCGAGCCGCTCGTCGAGGACACGCCCCGTCATCTTCGGGAACCAGTAGTAGAGCGCGGCGAAGATCCCGAAGACGGCCCCGGCCACCAGCACGTAGTGGATGTGCGAGACGACCCAGTAGGTGTCCTGGACCATGAAGTCGAACGGCACGACCGCGAGGAAGGCGCCGTCCAGGCCACCGATCAGGAACAGGGCGATGAAGCCAACGGCGAAGAGCATCGGGGTGTCGAAGCGCACCTGGCCGCCCCACATGGTGGCCAGCCAGTTGAAGAACTTGATGCCCGTGGGGACCGCGATCAGGAACGTGAAGAAGCTGAAGAACGGCAGGAAGACGGCACCCGTCGTGAACATGTGGTGGGCCCACACGGTGAACCCGAGGGCGCCGATGGACGCGGTGGCCAGCACGAACGCGCGGTAGCCGAACAGCGGCTTGCGGCTGAACACCGGCACGATCTCGCTGACGATCCCGAAGGCCGGGAGGATCAGCACGTACACCTCGGGGTGCCCGAAGAACCAGAACACGTGCTGCCAGAGGACGGGGTTGCCGCCCAGCGCCGGGTCGAAGAAGCCGCCGCCGTAGTTGCGGTCGATGAACAGCATGATCAGGCCGGCGGTGAGCACCGGCAGCGAGAACAGCAGCAGCACGCTGGTGACCAGCGTGGCCCACACGAACATGGGCATGCGCAGGAGCGTCATGCCCGGCGCCCGCAGCTTGAAGATCGTGGTCAGGAAGTTGATCGAGCCGAGGATGGAGCTGGTGCCCAGCAGGACCAGGCCCATGAGCAGCAGGTCGACTCCGGTCGATGCCTCCTTCGCCGACAGCGGCGCGTACATGGTCCAGCCGACGGGCGCCCCGCCGAAGGCGAACGACATCATGATCAGGAGGCCGCCCGGCGGGATCAGCCAGTAGCCGAGGGCGTTGATGCGCGGGAACGCCATGTCCGCGGCGCCGATCTGGAGCGGCACGATGAAGTTGGCCACGCCGGTGGTCATGGGCATGACGAACAGGAAGATCATCGTGATCGCGTGCAGGCTGAACAGCTGGTTGTAGAGCGACTCGCCGACGAACTGGAGGCCTGGAACGGCCAGCTCCGAGCGGATGACCAGCGCGAACACCCCGCCGATCAGGAAGAACCCGAACGAGGTGGCGATGTACATCGCCCCGATGCGCTTGTGGTCGGTGGTCGTCAGCCAGGTGTAGAGCCAGCTGGACCAGGAGCGCTGGTACGGCCGGACCTGGGGAAGCGTCGTCGTGGCCATGGTCAGGAACCCACCGTGAGCGTGCCCTTCATGATGGGATGGATCTGGCAGAAGAACTCGTACGTGCCGGCCTTCAGTGCCGGCGCCTGGTAGAGCGCGGTCTGGCCCGCGTTCGCGAACGGCGTGCCGACCCAGTCGGTCCCGTCAGGGTTGCCCTTGCGGATGCCCACGTTGTGCGGCGCGGTCGTGTCGCTGTTCACCAGCTCGATGGCGAGGGGCGAGTCGGCCGGCGCGGTCAGAGTGCTCGGATCGAAGCCTGCCTGGACGCTCACCGCCTTGAGCTGGATCTTGGCGGCCCCGCTGGGCGCCGGCGGCGGCGTGGCGTTGGCCTGCGACTGGGCGTTCGCGGCCCAGCTGTCGAACTCGGTGCGCGTCACCGCATTCACGGTGAAGTACATCTGGGAGTGGTTCAGGCCGCAGAACTCGGCGCATTGGCCGCCGTAGGTTCCCGGGTCCTTGATCGTCAGGTCGAACTCGTTGGTGCGACCTGGGATGGCGTCCTTCTTGTAGAAGAACTGCGGCACGTAGAACGAGTGGATGACGTCCTGCCCGGTGACGCGGAAGCGGATCGGCTCGTTGATCGGCACGACAAGGGTGGGGCCGTCGCTGCCGCTGCCGGTGAAGCTGATCGCCTTGCCGGCGGTGTTCTGGTACTCCGGGTACGCGAACGTCCACTGCCATTGGAAGCCCGTGACCTCGACCGTGAGGCCGGGATTCGGGGACCTGGCCTCTGTCTCGGTCGTGAGCGTGATGAGGGCCGCCACGAACAGGACGGTGACCGTGATGGCCGGCACGATCGTCCAGAGGAACTCCAGGTTGTTGTTGCCGTGCGTCTGCGTCGGCAGCTCCACGTCCGTCTTGCGCCGCCGGAAGCGGAGCGCGATCAGCAGCAGCAGCCCCTCCACCAGGACGAAGACGATCGTCGCGATGACGAACGTCAGAAGGTAGAGGTTCACGGCGGCCTGACCCTGCTGGGTGACGACCTGGCCGGGCGTGATGCCGGGCGGGTTCGCGTCACCGGTGGGGTGCTGGTTCGGCCCCGAGGTGCAGGCGATGAGGACGAGCAGGAGGGCCGCCGGACCGAGGACGAACACCATCCTGCGGGCGCGGCGAGCCAGCTTCGATGCGCGCAAGGACACTCCCCTGGTCCGCTGGGTCGTCTGAGGGTGCTGCCTATGATACGGCGTGATGCCCCGACCCGCCGGTCCCGTGGCGGTCGCCACGCGAGCGGCCGTTGCGGCGGCAATCCTGGTGCTTTTGGCCTCCGCACCGGCCTTCGCGCACGGCGTCGCCCCGGGCCCGCCCGACGCCGGAACGCTGCTGACCGGGTGGTCGTTCGCCGTCGAGATCTGGCTTCCGCTGGCCCTTGCCGCCGCCGCCTACTGGCTCGCGTTCCGCAAGGTGAACCGGGAGCATCCCGCGAATCCGGTGCCGCGCCGCCGGCTCGCTTTCTGGCTCGCCGGTCTGGGCGTGCTGGTCCTGGCGCTCCAGTCGCCGATCGAGCGCTACGACACGACCCTCTTCAGCGTCCACATGGTCCAGCACCTGCTCTTGACGATGGCGGCCGCGCCGCTGCTGGCGCTGGCCGGGCCGATCACGCTGCTGCTGCGCGTCGCCACGCCCGATGGTCGGAAGCGGGTCATCCTGCCGATCCTGCACTCACGGCCGGTGCGGCTCCTCACGCACCCGCTGGTCGCCTGGGTGGTGTTCACGGGGTTCATGTTCTTCAGCCACTTCAGTCCGCTGTTCGACGCCGCGCTCGAGAACCCGGGAATCCACCTGCTCGAGCACGCGCTCTACCTGGGCACCGCGATGCTGTTCTGGTGGCCGGCCGTCGGCGTCGATCCCAGCCCCTGGCGGCTGCGCCACGGGGGTCGGTTGCTCTACCTGGGCCTGGGCATGCCGTGGAGCTCGTTCCTCGGCCTGGCAATCTTCTCCGCGAACGACGTCCTCTACCGGCACTACGCCACGCTGCAACGTTCGTGGGGCTGGACGCCGCTCGAGGACCAGGCGTGGGCCGGCGGGATCATGTGGGCCGGCGGCGACGCCGTCTTCCTCGTGGCGCTCGTCCTGGCGCTCGCCCGCTGGCTGCGCGCGGAGGAGGTCGAGGGACGGCGGCTCGACGCGCGCCTGGACCGAGAGGCGCTCGCGGACCGTCAGTGATCACTGGGTAGCGGCGCTTTTGCCGCCCGTCGCCGCGGGTGCCGCCCGTGGCCGCGGGTGCCGCCCGTCGCCAGATGCCAGTCCCGGTAGCGTTAGCGCGGACGCGCCTGCCGTTTCTCGACGGATGTCGGTGTGATTAGCGTTAGACCGACGAAACGGCCGATTTCGACCGCCGGAGGCGTCCCGCGTGGCCGACCGAGGTCCTTGCGCTACAGGCATTCGCGTTTGTCGCCCGGTCGGCATTGGGACGTTCGTGGGCACGGCCCGGCACGGGACCGAGGGGCCCGGCACGGCCCGCCCGGCTCGGCTCGGCCTGGCTCGGCTCGGCCCGGGCTGTCAGCCAGGGGCTTCGGATCGGAGGCCGTGGTCGGGGCGCTACGAGGCGCTGCGAACCGCGTGTAGCGGACGCCGCTCGTGGCTGGCCGGCCGGCGCGCGGTCGCGGTTGTGTCTACGGTCCACTGGCAGCACCGTATCCACGAAGGTGACGCGCGCGATGCGTGAATGAGGGGTCGTGCGCATGCGACGCGCCGTGGCTGAGCGTGCAATCGCCCCGCGGTGAACGGGATTCCGAGCTCCATCCCGTGCTGCCATGGCGCGCAACGCGTTCGAGTGTGGATACGGTTCCACGGGTGGACGTTAGCGACAACTAGCCGGAGTCGGCCACCACGCGTCCCGACAAACGGCTCACTTCAGCCGCGCGCAGCCCCACCTGCAAAGAAAACTCCAGTTTTGATTTTTTGGACACTGATCGTGTACGTTGCGCGCGTTCAACCCGCAAGAAGCCGGGGCGAAGATGGGGCGATCTGGGATCACTCTCCTCACAGCCGCAGTGATTGCTGTGCTCGTTCTCGCGGCTGCGCCGCGTCCCACGCGCGCGCTCACCGCATCGGTGTTCGAAGGCGACACGCCCGTACAGATCGTCGCGGAAAAGGGGAAACCCATCCATGGCGAGTTCCGCGTCGTCGGTGGGACGACGTCGACGGTTGGCGTCGTCGTGACCGCTGGAACGTTTGTCCTGGAAGGCGATCCGACACAACGAATCCTGCCATCGAAGATCCGGGTCCCCGCGACGATCTCGGTCGCCCCGACCACCGCGGCCGTCATCACGGTGGACGTTGACGCAATCGAGAAGTCGGGAACGTACAGCGGAAAGATCGTGCTGAGCTCGCCGACGTCGAGTGCCGACAGCCTCCCGATCGCGGTCTCAATCATCGTGGTTGGCACCGAGCCGATCGTCTCGGTCGCGGCCGACCAGAAGATCACCGCCACCCTGGCCGGCTGCGAAGGCTGGGGCTGCTTCGCCGCAGACCTCTCCCAGCCGGGCCTGAGCTCCAAGACCGCAACCGTGGTGCTGCAAAACGCCTCTGGAAGCCCCGGCATCCTGAAAAGCGCGGTACTCGCCGTCCGCGGCGAGAAATCGGGGATCGCCGCCAACGACCTCATCTCACTCGTCCCACATCAGAGCGTGCCCGCCCATCGTGTCGGAATTGTCAAGCTTGTCCTCGACGTCGGCGTGCCCGCGGACCACTACGTCGGAACGGCCTACCTCGAGATCGACGGACAGCAGGACCTCATCGCGGTGCCGGTCGACCTCAACCTCCGTAGCGGGCCTTTCGCGCCGTTCATGGTCCTCCTCCTTGCGATTCTCGCGGGCGTCGCCGTCCGGTTCGCGAACGGGCCGGGGGCGAAGCTCGTGGCCGGTTTCGACACGCTCCGCGGCGTCGAACGCACGCTCCATGAAGGCAATGCTGAAGACGCCAAACTACTCGCGGACATGGTCAAGGAGGCGAATGCGCACCTCGAGGCCAGGGACATCGAAAAGCTGACGCCGGTCCTGGACCGGCTCGCAAAGTGGCGCGCCCACCTCGCCGAAATTCGTCTCGTCGAACAGGGCCTCAACGAATGGCTTGCGGCGAATCCGGCTTCGTCCAAAGAGGGGACGGCCACGGCTAGGCTCAAGGCTGAGTCGGCCCTCAAGGACGCGACCGCCGCGCGCAGCCCGGACCTCGTCCGCCGCGACCAGTTGGAGAAGGCGCAGGAGCCGCTGACGAGGGCGAAGGCCGCGCTCGACGAGCTTTCGACGGCGTCCGCCGGCGCGACGACCGACCAGCGGAGCTTGCTTACGGAAGAGGCGATCGCCGAGCTCGTCGCGGACCTTCCGCACGCGGATCGCGCCGACGTGCGGGCGAGACGGCGCCTTCCGCGATCGCCTGCCGACGCCGCCGGCCTGACCCGCGACATTGGACATGCGGTCGCGTTCGCGATCCTCGGCTGGGGCCCTGCGGCGATGTGGTACCTCCGCATCCTTCGCGATGCCGTCGGGCGCACGTGGCGCTATTTCAGGAGCCCGCGGGGGCAGGCAGATTTCGTCCGGCTGGTCCGGTATGGGGCCTACATTGGCCTCATCGTCGGACTTGCCATCAGCGGCTACCAGGATCTCTACCTGAAGAGCGCCGTGTTCGGGTCGGGCGGCCTTACCGACTACGTCGGGCTCTTCGTCTGGGGCTTCGGATCGGAGGCCGTGGTCGGAGCGCTGACGAAACCCGCGTAGCGCGCGGAGGCTCCCGCGGCGGGGCTCAGTTCTGCGGCACGAGATCCGGCGCGTCCTCGAGCTTGATGGCCACGTTGCGGCCGTCCTCGACACGGTAGGTGACCAGGACCGGCTGTGCCAGCGCCTGGTGCTCGCGGAGGTGCTGGGGCGGGAAGCTGCCGCCATCGAACGTGATGGGGCCCACGGCGAACGTCAGGATCTGGCCTTCGGCCGTCCGCAGCTCGAACGCGTCGATCTCGGTGAGCGATTGGCTCTGGACGTTGACCACGATCCCAGTGGCGCGCTGGAGCGTGCCGGTACAGCCGGCCACGAACCCGGCGACCACGGCAAGGAGCACGAACGCGTGGAGCGCCGCGAGCCCCAGCCGGGGGAGGCGGTGCCTCACCCCAGCGGCAGGAAGACGATGGCGTCCAGCGCGACCAGGGCGAAGAGGCCGGAGAGGTACGCGATCGAGAACTTGTAGAGCCGCACACCCCGACGGTCCGTGCCCTCGCGCCACATGGCGAGTGCCTGGAACAGGAACAGCCCGCCCAGCAGCAGCGCGCCGGCGAGGTACACCAGCCCCATGTGGGCCACGGCGAAGAACACGAGCGTGAGGCAGACCATCAGCATCGTGTAGAGCGCGATCTGCCGGGTGGTCTCCGGCACGCCGTGGGTGACCGGAAGCATCGGCACGTTGGCCGCGGCGTAGTCGCCGCGGATCCGCAGCGAGAGCGCCCAGAAATGAGGCGGCGTCCAGTAGAAGACGATCGCGAAAAGGACCAGCGCCGGCAGGCCGATGTCGCCGGTCACCGCAGCCCAGCCGATCACCGGGGGCAGCGCTCCGGCCGCACCGCCCAGGACGATGTTCTGGGACGTGCTGCGCTTGAGCAGCATGGTGTAGACGACGACGTAGAACGCGATGGCGAGCAGCGTGAGGAATGCCGCGACCAGGTTCACGAAGAACGCGAGGATGGCGAAGGCGACGACCCCGAGCGCCAGCCCGAACGCCAGCGCGTCCTCCGGCGCGACCGTATGCGCGGGCAGCGGCCGTCGACGGGTGCGGGTCATCAGCAGGTCGATGTCCCTGTCGAGGTAGCAGTTGATCGCGTTCGCCGAGCCTGCGGCGAGGGTTCCGCCGATCAGCGTGAACCCGACGAGCCAGCCGAACCGCGCCAGGTCCATGCCGGGCGTTTCCCGGACCGCGGCGAGCACCATCGCCGGCACGGTGGTGACCAGCAGCAGCTCGATGATGCGCGGCTTGGTGAGTGCGACGTAGGCGTTGACCCGCTCACCCACGGTCCGCCGCGCGCGGCCGGAGTCGATGTCGGTCGTGCCCGTCTCGTCCGCCGTGCGGCCTCCAACTGGACCGCCGTCCGTGGCCGGCACCGGGCTTGCGAAGCGGGCCTCGAAATAGGCGTGGAAAACGCCGACCGCCAGGAGCGTCCAGACGGCCGCGGCAAGCGCGAGATGCAGTGTCACGGCCCATGACGCGAGCGACGTGAAGATCTGGAGCGCCCCGACGATGACCTCGATCGCGTAGAGGGCGGCCGCGGTGCCCACGAGCCCGAGCAGGATCTCGGCCCCGGGCATCCGGCGGGCGGCATCCGGGCGCCGTGCCGCGCGCCACGCCGTGACGGCGGCGCCGACCACGATCACCGCGACGATCGCCGCCACGAAGCGGTGGAGGAAATGCGAGGTCTGGAGCGCGGCGACGCCGGCGTCCGTGGAATAGTCCGGGAGCAGCGATCCCCCGAAGAGCGGCCAGTCGGGGTAGATCAACCCCGATCCGGTGGCGGTCACGTGCGCGCCGAAGAGCAGCAGCGCGTAGACGGATGCCGCCGCCAGTGCCGTCACCAGCGTCAGCCGCTGGCTCGTGCCACGTCCGGGGGCCGCATCGGGGTACCGGGCGCGGACCGTGATGAAGCCGAAGACCGCGAGCAGCAGCATCGCGGTGGCGAGGTGGGCGGTGACCCATTCGCCGGCGTTGCCCGTATCGACCGTGATCTTGCCGAGATACGCCTGGAAGCCGGTCAGCACGAGCGCCGCGATCGACGCCACGACCACCGAGCGCTGGCGGCGGTGCGAGCGGATCGCCACGATCGCCACGGCCAGGGCGATGAAGCCGACGAGCACGCCCCAACCGCGGTGCAGCCACTCGATCCAGGCCTGCGTGTTGCCCAGCGGCGGGATGATCTGGCCGTGGCAGAGCGGCCAGTCGGGGCAGCCCATGCCGGAGCCGGTGCCCCGGACGGCGGCTCCAATCGCGACCATGACGTAGGTCGCGACGAGCGCGCCGAGGCTGAGCTTCTGGAACCGCGACATGGGCCCCGAATTGTACGCGGGAGGGCGTCCATTCCCGCGGACGGCATGCCGTGGCGGATCGGGATATCGTGACCGTGGTGTCCCTGCTCCCTCTCCCGTCACGTGCGTCCCGGATCTGCCTGCTCGCCGTGCTGCTGGTTGCGGCCGGCTGCTCGAGTGGACCCGTGCCCACAACGGGAAAGCCGTCGGCGCCCCTGCCCTCCGGCCAGGGTGACCAGTCGACCGCGTGCGCCCCGAATGTCGGCGCGGCGCCGACCTCCTACCCCGGATGGCCGGGCGGCGACCAGGCCGTTGCCACGAACGAGGACGTGATCCCGTTCCTCGCCATGCGCGACCTCGCGGTCGGGCCGAATCGCTTCCTGGTCACGATCGTCGACAACGCCAACCAGGTCA
This sequence comes from Chloroflexota bacterium, assembly GCA_034667005.1. Classification (GTDB taxonomy): domain Bacteria; phylum Chloroflexota; class Limnocylindria; order Limnocylindrales; family CSP1-4; genus JAFMJV01. The sequence continues at coordinate 5,978 of JAXDKU010000084.1, read as the reverse complement.
TCGCCGCGCCGGGCATCGGCGTGAAGCTCCGCTTCTTCAACCTGGCAGCGGACCCCAACAACCCAACCAGCAGCCCGGACGCGTTCTTCCTGGACGCCGGGAACGGCAAGGGCCTGTATCGCTCCAACGTGGACTTCGCGTGCTGGGGTGACTGGGGCGTGGAGCTGACCGTCGAGCAGGCCAGCCGGCGGGACACCGCCCGCGTCGTCTTCGACGTCCAGGCGACGTCCTCCACGCCCGCCATCGGCGAGGCCGCTCCCGCCGTCGAGACGCCCACGGCGACCGACGCGGCCGGTATCGCCGCGATCTCGACCGATCCAGACCCCGATCCCGACTGGTACGGCATGACGATCGCCCAGGCCGTCACCTCCGGCAGGCCATCGCTGATCGTGTTCGCGACGCCGGCCTTCTGCCAGACGGCGACGTGCGGGCCGACGCTGTCGCTGGTCAAGTCCGCCGCCGCGCCGTACAAGGGCCGTGTGAACCTGCTCCACGTGGAGCCCTACATCCTCCAGACGACACCCACGGGGCTCCAGCCCGTTCTCGATCCCCAGGGCCGGCTCCAGGCCGTCGCCGCGGCCGACGACTTCGGTCTCATCAGCGAGCCGTTCACGTTCGTGGTCGACTCAGCTGGGAAGGTGTCTGCCAAGTTCGCCGGCCTCATGGACCCCGTGGAGATCCGCGCGGCCCTCGATGCCGTGACGACCGGCACGCCGGTCGGAGCCAGTCCGGGAGCGTCTGCCGCCCCCTGACGCGCAGCCCGTCCCGTGCCGCGCCGGGCCGGCTGCGCTAGGCGCGGTATTCGCCGCTCTTGACGCTCGACCGGGCTCGCCCGCTCGGCTGTGCCACCCCGACCAGCTCGCGATGCGTTCCGTGCCCGAGCTCGCGGCAGTAGCCGTCGAGGTCGTCGACCAGCTGCACCGGTAGGCCGGAGTCGGCGAAGAGGGCCGTGCCGACCTGGACCGCGCATGCCCCCGCGAAGAGGAAGTCCAGCACGTCCTCGAGCGAGCCAACGCCCCCGGCCGCCACGATCGGGATGTCCACGGCCTGCGCCACCTCGTAGACGACCCGCAGCGCCACGGGCTTCAGCGCAGGCCCCGAGAGGCCGCCATACGCCCCGCGGAGGAGGGGGGCGCGCATCTGTCGGTCCATAGCCAGGCCCGGCAGCGTGTTGACGGCCGTGATCGCGTCGGCGCCCGCGTCCTCCACGGCCCGCGCGATCTCGCGCACGTCGAGCGCGGCCGGCGACAGCTTGACCAGGAGCGGCAGGTCCGTGGCGCGCCGGACGGCGGCGGTGATCTGGCCGGCAGCAGCCGGATCCAGCGCGAACTGGAGGCCGCCGCGCGCCGAGTTCGGGCACGAGAGGTTCAGCTCGATCGCCGCGACGCCCGGCTGCCCGTCCAGCTTCCGCGCGAGCGCCACGAAGTCCTCGGCCGACTCGGCGCCGACGTTCACGATCACCGGCACAGGCCAGCCGGCCCAGCGCGCTGCGTACCGCTCCAGGACCGCGTCGATGCCGGGGTTCTGGAGGCCGATGGCGTTGAGCAGCCCGGCGGGCGTCTCGGTCATGCGCGGCGGCGGGTTGCCGCTCCTCGGCTTCAGCGTGGTGCCCCGGGTGCAGATGGCGCCGAGCTCGTCGAAGTCCACGATCCCCACGTATTCGAGCCCGTACCCGAACGCTCCCGCGGCCGCGAGCACCGGCGTGCGAAGGACGAGGGCGCCGGGACGCGTCGGCGCGAGGTCGACCGAGAGATCCACCGGGACATCGGGACCGAGGGGCTCGCGCCTGGGCTGTGAAGGGGATTGCCCGCGGCCGGTTCGATCGGCCGGCTGAGCTCGCTCGAGGAGGGGCGTGGACGTGCCGGGCGGCGCTGTGGCCGGCCCGCGCGGCCTGGGCGGTGGCGCTCGATGGAGCACGCGCTTCGGCGTCCTGGCCGCCTGGGCGCGGCCGGTGATCACGGTCTTCTTGCGCCTCATGCCGGCTCCCACGCGATCTCGTCGGAGGCGAAGACGGGCCCCTCGCGGCAGACCCGCTGCGGCCCGCCCGTGCCGATCACGACGCAGCCGAGGCAGACCCCCGCGGCGCAGCCCATGGTCTGCTCCAGGCCGAGCTGGAGCCACGCCTTCCGCCGCGCCATCGGCGACCCGCGCGGGCTGGACCGGGTGCCGCGCTTGCGGCCGAGCCTTGCCACGCCGAGCCGCGTGTCACGACCCTGCGCCAGTCGCGTGAGCGCCGCCAGCATCGGCAGCGGCCCGCTCGCGAAGCACTGGTCGGCCCATGCCTCGTAGCGCGGCACGAGGTCGGTGACGCGCCCGTGGTGGCCGAGGGAGCCATCGTCCGTGGCCACGACGTACTCGACCTCGTCGGGCAGCAGCGACGACGGGTAGACGTCCGCCGCGGACCGCGCGCCGAACAGCAGCGCCACCTGCCGGCCCTCCGCGAGCGCGGCGTCCGCCAGCGCCCGAACCGCGGCAATGCCCAGTCCGCCGCAGACGAGCAGCAGGTGGCGGCTCTTGGGGTCCACCTCGAAGCCGCGCCCGAGCGGACCGTAGAGCTCCGTTGGCTCGCCGGGTCGCATCCGGGCGAGCAGCCGGGTGGCGGTCCCGGCGGCACGGAAATGGAGGGTCACCTCGCCGGCCAGCCGGTCGAACGTGTTGACGCTGAACGGACGGCGGAGGACCAGTGACGACTCGTCCGGCGTGCGGATGTGGACGTACTGCCCCGGCTGCGCACCTGCCGCGACCCATGGCGCACGGTAGGCCTGGAGCCACTGCCCCGGCAGGATCTGGCGGCTGCTGAGCAGCTCCGCCTGGAACGGCCTCACGGCGGTTGGCAGGCGCGACGCGTCAGGCGACCGGTTCGGCCGCGCCCAGGTCAGGCGCGGGTTGGCGGCTTCTCGTCCTCGTCGACCTCGTCGTCTGCGCCGGTGGCCTCGTCGTCCTCGCCCTCGTCGGCTCCATCGGCGGCGGCCTCCACCTCCGACTGTGCCTGGACCTCGGCCGCCTGCTCCGAGCGGTCCCCGGCTTCGTCCTCGTCCTCGTCGCCATCGCTCGGCGCGATGCCCGGGAACTGGTCCGCGATCGTCTCGGCAAGATCACCGAAGAGGTCGGTGGGGTCGTAGAACTGGACCATGTCCTCGGGGTGCTTCAGCGACTGCCAGCGCCCCTCGCTCTCGTCGTCCTCGTCGCGCTCCGGCAGGACCTCGGCCTCGAACGAGCCGGAGGCCCGGAACCAGAGACGCTCGTCGTCATCGTCCAGGATCATCTGGTCGCCGACGACGCGGGCGAGCCCCGTCGCCGCGGCCTCGAACTGCTCGATCATGCGGGACTCGGAAAGCTGGCTCCGCTCCTGGAACGTGAGCGCCAGGTCGTACAGCCGGCGCGCGGCCTCGGCCGCGTCGTCGGGGGCGTCCTCGGCCTGGGCCGCGGCCCAGTCATCGGCCGCCTCGGCGTATGGGTCGACCGGGGTGCCGACGGTCTCGTCCGATGAGATGCCCGCGGTCTCGAAGAGGTCCTGGGCGCCCGTCGGCTCGGCCGCGAGCCCGGCCTCAGCCCTGGCCGCCTCAGCGAACGCGGCATAGATGTCCGCCGCGTTGTACAGCTCCACGAGCTCGGCGGCACTGTCGATGACCTCGGTCTCCGAGACCCACTGGCCGGTGACGTCGTCCTGGTAGCGGCTGCGCGATCGGAAGGTGCCGTCCGGCGCGACCGAGAGGTAGTCCGGATCGTCGTCGATCAGGACCATGCCGCCCAGCTCCTTGATACGGCCTCGATTCGCGTCGATGAAGCGGCTGAGCTGCTCGGCCGCCTCGGACAGGAACGAGCTCCGCTCGATGCTCGCCTCCGTTGCGATCTCCCCCAGCATTCCGCCTCGTCCGTCGCTCATCAGGGCCTCCTCACGGGTGGTATTCCAGATCGGGTCCCATCCGCTCGCGGAGGAACATCGAGTGGTGGCGTTCGAACATCCATTCGCCGGCGCGATGGCCGATGACGCGCGCGCGCTCGTCGGCCTCCAGCTTGTCGATGGTGCCGTAGTCGGGCACTTCCAGCAGGATCACGTTGTCGAAGTCCCAGCCGTACGCCACGTTGTACCAGCCGAGGAAGCGCATCCCGAACTCCTCCTCGTACCGCTTGACCTGGCGAGGGAAGAGCTTGCGCATGAAGAATTTGAAGAACGGGTCGCGTCCCCGGCGGACGGAGAAGAAGGTCGCCAGGACGGGCACGTTCGCGGCCTCCGGTGGCTTGCAGATGGGACGTCGCGGGGTCCGGGCGGATGGGAGCCGGGCCTTCGGGCGCTCGTATTGTCGCACGGGGTGAGCGAGCCGCACGAGGTCGGCCGGGACGCGCGAAACTCGTGGTGATGGATCCGTCCGGGCCGGCCTCTTCGCGCAGCTTCACCCGCGGCTTCGAGGCCCTGCGCTACCCGAACTTCCGGCTCTACTTCGCGAGCCAGGCGATCTCGGTGAGCGGCAACTGGATGCAGACGACCGCCCTCGGGTGGCTGATCGTCCAGCTGACCGGCGATGGCGTCGCGCTCGGGACGGCGCTCGCCCTCCAGTACGCGCCGCTCCTGATCATCGGTCCGTGGGGAGGGGCGCTGGTCGACCGCGTCAACGTGCGCTACGCCGTGATCGGGTCGCAGGCGTTTGCCGGCGTGCTCGCCTTCGCACTCTTCGGGCTGGCGTCGTTCGGGCTCGCCTCGATGCCGGCCATCTACCTGATCTCGTTCCTGATGGGCATCAACGGCGTGGTCGACAACCCGGCCCGCCGGGTGCTGGTCTCCGAGCTGGTCCCGTCGAACCTGCTTGGGAGCGCGGTCAGCCTCAGCGGCGTGCTGGTGAACACGTCGCGCGTCATCGGCCCGGCGATCGCCGCGGGCGTGATCGCGGTCGCCGGCACGACCCCGTGTTTCGTGATCAACGCCGTGTCGTATGGCGCGGTTGTCGTGGCGCTGCTGGCGATGCGGACCGACCAGCTGATTCCCAAGCCCGTCCGCGCGCCGGGCCCGATCCGCGTCGCCGACACGCTCCGTTACGCCTATCGCGTGCCGGTCCTCCGGCGGGCCCTGGTCTCCATGACGATCGTCGGCACGTTCGCGCTGGAGATGCCCGTGGTGCTGCCGCTGCTGGCCAGCCGGACGTTCGGAGGTGATGGCTCGACCTACGGCATCCTTCTGGCGGTGACCAGCGTGGGCGGGGTGCTCGGCGCGGTCATCGCGGGCGCAGCCCTGGACACGAAGATGCGACGGCTGGAGGCCAGCCTGGTGGGCTACGCCGCCACGATGGCGGCCGCGGCCGTGATGCCGTCACTCGCTCTGGAGCTGGCCGCGCTGTTCGCGACGGGTTTCTTCAGCTTCGCGTACATCACGATGGTGTCGACGGGTGTCCAGGTCAACGTGTCACCCGACCACCGCGGACGCGTCCTCGCGCTCTGGTCGATGGCGTTTCTCGGCACCACGATGATCGGGGCCCCGATCATCGGATGGGTCTCGAACGCCTGGGGTCCGCGTGCGGGCCTGCTCGCGGGCGCGGCATCGTGCCTGCTGGCGGCGGGCATCGCGTTCGCCGATCGCGAGCGGGATCCTGGACTCGAGTCGCGGCTGGACGAGCGGCTCGACGAAGGGCGCGACCCGGGCCGCGAGGGAGCGCGCCCCGCGGTGACTGCCGTCACGCCTGGGGACTAGCTGAACTTCCCGCGGCCCGAGGCCCTCGACCTGCGGTCATCAGGTCGCTCGTGTGCGGCACAGCGGACGGACGCCGCGGAATCGGCGTTCATCCCACGACTGGCTGGCGCCGGGCGTCCGCGCGCTCAGTCCTTTGGTTCGCTGCCCGCTTCGCCCGCAGCGTCGCCCGGCGCTTCGTCCTCGAGCATGCCGACGGTCTTCCGGGCCGCAGTGGAACGGGGAACGCGGCGCGTTCGACGATCCGCGGCCACGAGGCGCAGCAGGAAGATGACCGTCTGGCCGGCGAAGAGCAGCA
>JAXDKU010000083.1:0-10160 GCA_034667005.1 Chloroflexota bacterium | reverse complement strand
GCTGGACGAGGTCGGCCGCACGCGCGTCCGCCTCGGCCTGGGTCAGCGAGCCGGCGGCGACCTGCGCGTCGAGCTCGCTCTGGCCGTCGGCGACCAGCGCGTCGATGACCACCTGGACGTCGACGTTGTTCGCCGCCGCGACCTGGGCCATCGTCTGGCCGCCGTCGAGCGCCGTGATCAGGTCCGCCTCGGTGATGCCGATCGCGTCTGCCACGACCGACGTGTCCGTGACGGTCTCATGCGCGCCGCGGGAACCGTCCTTGTCCCCGTCGGCATCGTCGGTGGCGGCCGGGGCCCCCGAGGCTGCGGGGGCCGCGGACGTTGCCGGGGAGGCTGCCGCGCTGCCGAGCGAGGTCGCGACCGTGTCGGCCGCCTTCACAGCGCCGGTCATGACCATGCCGCCGATGCCGGCGACCGCGAGCAGGCCGGCGGCCGTGGCGCCCGCCGCGATCCTCAGGCGCCCACCGGGTGCGCCGGATGCCGGCCGTACGGGCGCGGTGCCGTCGTCGACCGGCTCGTTCGTTCCATCGGTGTTCATGTCGTGTCTCTCCTTGGTGCGGCAGCGCCGCCGTCGGGTTGCTGAGCAAGCGCTCGATGCCGAGACCTTCGCCCAGCCAGCCTGTCGATCTGGTTACCGCCGGCGCACGTAAATCGAGCCGCAGTGGTGACCTGTGTCAACCAGTTGAGATTCGAGCCCGTGTACCCTTCCCGAATGGCCGGCCCCGCTCCCTTCGACGCGACGCAGCTGCCGCATGCCCGGCGGGCGTTCGCCGAGCGCATCGCGCGGAAGCCGCTGCTGTTCGACGGGGCCATGGGGACGCTCCTCTTCGGCCGGGGGGTGCCGCAGCGCGCGTCGCTGGACGAGCTCGTGGAGAGCCACGCCGACCTCATCGGCTCCGTGCACCGCGAGTACATCCAGGCAGGCGCCGACGTCATCGAGACCGACACCTTCGGCGCCAACCGGCTCCGCCTGGCCCCGTACGGCCTGGCCGACCGCGCAGGCAAGCTCAACCGTCGTGCCGCGCAGATCGCCAGAGAGGCGCGGGACGTGGCCGGGCGCGACGTCCTGATCTGCGGCTCGGTCGGGCCCATCGGCGCGCCGATCCACGGTCCCGAGCGGCTCCCGCTCGCCGCCGTCCGCGAGGCCTATCGCGAGCAGATCGAGGGCCTGCTCGAGGGCGGCGTGGACCTCCTCCTGCTCGAGACGGCCAGCGACCTCGAGGAGCTGCTGATCGGCATCGAGGAGGCGCGCAGCATCAGCGACCTGCCCGTCCTCGCCTCCATGACCTTCGGCGAGGAGCTGCTGGCCATGGACGGCACGACTCCGGCGAGCGCGGCCGCGGCGCTGGAGGCGGCCGGCGTCGACGGCATCGGCGTGAACTGCGGCGTCGGGCCCGAGGTGTGCCTCGATGCTCTTGCCGCGATGGGACCGAGATCGGACGGCCCGCCCCGGCTGATCATGCCCAACGCCGGGCTGCCCACGCGCGTCGAAGGGCAGTTCGTCTACGCCGCGGGTCCGTCGTACTTCGCGGAGGCCGTGCCGCGCTTCCTGGCCGCGGGCGCGCAGATCGTCGGCGGCTGCTGCGGCACGACCCCGGCGCACACCGCGCTGATGCGCCAGACCCTCGACCAGGCCGTTGCCCGCGGGCAGGGCACCGCCGCGGCGGTCGGCATGCCGCTGGGCGCCGGCACGCCGCGTGCGACGCAGGTGGAGCGTGTCTCGAGCAACGCCGCCGAGCTGGCTCCCGCGCAGCCGACGCGCCTCGCCCAGGCCCTGGCCGACGGCCGATTCGTCATCAGCGTGGAGATCGACCCGCCTCGCTCCGTCCGCATCGAGCGCACGATCGAGGCCGCCCGGCTGCTCAGGGACGCCGGGGTCGACCTGGTGAACATCAGCGACAGCGCCATGGCGCGCGTGCGCATGGGCGCGATGGCCGTCGCGTTCGGCATCCAGCACGACCTGGATCTCGAGTGCCTGGTCCACTTCACGACCCGCGACCGGAACCTCATGGCGCTCGAATCAGAGCTGCTGGGGGCGCACGCCCTGGACGTCCGCAACATCCTGGCGCTGACCGGCGATCCTCCGCGCATCGGCGACTACCCCACGGGGACGGGCATCTGGGACATCGATTCGACCGGGCTGATCGGCATCCTCAACCGCCTCAATCGCGGCGAGGATCAGGCCGGCAAGCCCATCGGCGCGGCCGCCGGTTTCACGATCGCCTGCGCGCTGGACCCGACCGCCGCGGACCCGGAGCATGAGCTGGACCGGCTCACCGGCAAGATCGAGGCCGGGGCGCACGTCGTGATGACGCAGCCCATCTACAGCCGCGAGCAGTGGGAGTGTTTCATGGAGCACGCCGCGAAGCGGTGGGGCGACCATCTGCCGCGTCCGGTCCTGCTCGGTATCCTGCCACTGCACACGGCGCGCCACGCGGAGTTCCTCCACAACGAGGTGCCGGGCATCACGATCCCCGACCGGGTGCGGGCGGCGATGGCCGCGGCCGGCGACCGCGGGGCGGAGGTGGGCATGGAGATGGCGATGGAGCTGCTCGACGAGATGCGCCCGTACGTCCAGGGCACGTACATCATGCCCAGCTTCGGCCGCTACGAGCTCGGCGCCGAGCTGGTGCGCCGCCTCCGCCAGGCCGACGCCCGAACCGTCGCCTCCGCCGTGGAGCGTTGAGCACCAAGGCAACGTCGCGCACCGGCGGAGACATGACGGGCGCGCTGCCCCGTCGAGCTGGAGGCCGCGCAGCCCGCGAGGCCGGCCGGCGACGGCTGGCCAGGACGGCGCTGAGCTCGATCGCGATCGGACTGCTCCTCCTCCTGGGACTCGCCGGGCTCGCCTCGGCGGCCGGTCCGCCGTTTCCGGATCCCGTGCTCGGCCGGTACGTCTACGACGATGCCGGTGTCCTGGGCGCCGTGGCCCGTCGCTCGGTCACCACGGTCCTCACCGACATGGAGGCGCGCTCCGGGGCCCGCGTCGTGGTCTACACGCAGGTGAAGGCACAGGCGCGCACCCGCGACGCCGTCACCGCCGACGCGCTGGCGCTCCTCGACCAGTGGGACGTCGGCGGCGCGAACGGCGATGGCGCCGTCATCTTCTGGGACTTCTCTCGCGCCCTCGACCGGGCCACGGTGCGCATCGTCGGTGGACCGGGCTTCCTCTCGAACCGCCTCGACCAGCAGCGCCTCGACAACATCGTGGATGTGACGATGGCGGAAGCGTTGGCCCGGCAGGACTGGACCGCGGCGCTCATCCAGGGCGCCGTCGGGGTCTCGCTGGGCATCAACGCGCCTGGCTCACCCGGGCCCGGCGCCGGCTCGCCCGCCCCAGGCAGCTCGCCCGTCCCGACGCGTCCGCCGCTGATCGGCGGGGCGGCGGCCGGTCCGCCCTATCCCGACCCGGTTGACGGCCGCACCGTCTACGACTACGCGGACGTGCTCACCGACGCGACCGAGGCGTCTGCGACCGCAACCATCGCCGGGATCCGGGAGCGGACCGGGGCCGAGGTCGTGGTCTACACGCAGGTCAAGCCCCAGAGCAACACCGTCGACGAAGCGGAGCGGGACGCGATCGCCCTGATCGACCAGTGGGGCGTCGGCCGCAAGGGCTTCGACGACGGGCTCGCGATCCTGCTGGACCTGGACGCGACGCGCTGCCACGGGCAGGTGCAGCTCTACGCCGCTCCGGGCTACCGCGCGACGTACCTGACCAACCAGGAGCGTCAGCAGATCTTCGACAACGAGATGGTCCCCCTCCTGGGCTCCTGCGACATCGACGGGGCGGTCCTGGCGGCGCTCAAGCGCATCGACGAGGCGGCAACGCCCGAGCACGCGCAGAAGCTCCAGACCGCTCGGCAGGTGGACGCGGCGGTCGGCCTGGTGGCGGCGCCGATGCTGCTGGTCGGCCTGGTCGGCTGGGCCGGGTGGAGCTGGCTGCGCTACGGCCGCGATCCCGTGTACCTGGACGACGCGTCGATCCTGATGCCCGCGCCACCGGCCGGGATGACGGCACCGGCGGCGGCGCTGCTCATGGAGGGCCGTGACACGCGTCGGGCGTTGACCACCGCGATGGTCGATCTCGCCAGCCGCGGCGAGCTGGCGTTCCGGGAGGACAAGGGCCTTCTCCACAAGAAGGTCGGCGTCCAGCTCACCGAGCCCGACCCGAACGACGCCCGCGTCGGGCTCAACCGTCGGGCGCCCATGGACCCTGCCGAGGCCTACGCGCTGGGCAAGATCCAGGGCATCGGCGCCGGCGAGCCGGGCGGCTACATCGAGCCCGACGAGCTGCTCAAGTTCGGCAAGCACGTCTCCCATTTCGACAAGATGCTCGGCGAGTACGTCGCGATGAAGGGCTGGTTCCGCGAGCCGCCGCAGGAGTCGATCGACCGCTGGAGCTTCCGTGGCGGGATCGTGCTCGTGCTCGGCTTCGTCGGCGTGATCGCGGGCTTCAACCTTCCGAGCCAGGGTCTGACGCTGCTCGGCGTCGCCCTGATCGTGGCCGCGGTCGCGATCTTCGTGATCAGCCGAGTGATGCCCCAGCGGACGATGCCGGGGGCCATGACGTACGCGATGCTCGCGGCCTATCGCCGGACACTGCACAAGACGCTGGAGCAGGCGCGCTCGATGGATGAGGTGGTGGCGTCGCGGGCGGTGCCGTGGCTGGAGACGCCCGACCAGGCCGTCGTCTGGGGCATCGCTCTCGGGCTCCACGACGAGGTCGAGGAGGTCCTTGCACGCTCCATGGAGGACATCGAGGCCGGCCGGGGAGTCGGCACGACCTACGTCCCGATCTGGTTCTACACCGGGGGAGGCGCCGTGGACGGTGGCGCCGGCGGGCTGGCACCGGGGCTGTTCTCGAGCAGCGGCATCCCCGACTTCGGCGGCATGATGTCCGCTCTCGGCACGATCGGGAACTCGCCGTCGTCCTCGGGCAGTGGGGGCGGAGGCGGGTTCTCCGGCGGCAGCAGCGGGGGCGGCGGAGGCGGCAGCGGGGGCGGGTTCTAGCTCGCCGCAGCGCCACTCCGTCGGACGTCGCATAGACTCAGGGCATGGGTGCTGTCGAGACGATGGAAGACTTCTTCGAGCGGCTCAACAACGGTGACCGCGAGGGGGCCGTCTCCCTCATGTCCGAGTCCACCGAGATGCGCGTGCACGTCGGCGACAGCGTGCAGACCCTGCGCGGCGTGGAGCGTGTCGGCGGCTGGTTCCTGCGCAGCGACCGCGGCCTCCGCATGATCCCCGGCGAGGTGCGCGACACCGGCAACACCTACGAGGCGGACGTCCTCGTCGTCCGCCCGGGCGCCCCGTCGCAGCACCTCGACGCGACGTTCCGCGTGGAGGCAGGAAAGATCACCGCGATCAACCTCGCGCCGCGGTAGCGGCTCTTCCGCCTCCCCGCCCGGCACCGACGAGCGTCGCTACCGCCGTGGCGTGGGCGTCGGCTCGGGGCAGAAGTAGTCCTCTGGCGGGATGAGCAGAACCTGGCCGATCGAGAGCCGGTCCGGGTTCTTCAGGTCGTTGAAGCACGTGATCTGGCTCACGGTCACGTTGAACCTCGTCGCAATCGTGCCGAGCACGTCCCCCGCCTTGACCGTGTAGCTCTGCGCCGTCGGGGCCGGGGTGGGCGTGGGCACGGGGGTCGCGGTGGGCGCCAGCGTGCGAGTCGGCAGCGCGGCCCCGCCCCCGGAGAGGAAGCTCGGGAGCAGGAACAGCAGCAGGGCCGTGATGGCGACGACGAACGCGCCCACGAGCACCGGAGAGAAGCCACGCATACGGACGCGGGCACCGAGCGAGGGATAGGCCTCGAAGCGCCGCGGCTTCGACCATTCCGCGGCCGGGGTCTCCGACTTCTTGCGCGGCGGCCGCGCCTGGGAGTTCAGCCGGGGCGCGTTGCCGGTGTCGATGGGCCGGCCGGTCAGGCGGCCCGGGGGCTCGGCCTGATCCTCCGCGCGGTACGGCATCGGCGGCGCGAGGTCATCGGGCATCGAGGCGAAGGGCGGTTGCGGGTGCGACCAGGCTTCGGGCCCGACTGGGGGGATCGCCGCCGGGACGAATGGAGGCGGAACGTTCGCCTCGGGGTAGCTCGGCGCGGCGGGCGTGGCGGGCTCAACCGGCTCCATGGGAACCAGCCGACCCAGCTCCGGGCCATCTTCCGCTTCGGCATCGTCAACCGGCGGCACGGGCTGAAGCCACGTGGGATCGGCGATGGGCGGCAGCTCGTAGTCGTAGTCGGCCGGATCTTCGGTCTCCGGCAGCGCCATGAGCTGCTCGGGCGCGACGGGTGGCTCAGGCGATGCGTCGACCTGCGGCACCGGCATGGGTGGCTGACTCGGCACTATGGGTAGGTCCGCGGGTGGCGGAGCAGCGGGGTAGGCAACGGGCGGGCTTGGCTCTGCCGCGGGGTAGGCAGGCGGCGGCGAGTACGGAGACTGACTGGGCGGCGCAGGCGGGGGCGAGTACGGCGGCTGAACCGGCGGATAGCCGCCCTCAGGGGGATAGCCACCGGGCGCGGGGTAGCCGCCTCCAGCGGGATAGCCACCGGCGACGGGTGGCACCCCACCGGCCGCGGGCCACTGCGGCGGGTAGGTCGGCGGCTGGCCGGGGCCGGTGCTGCCACGGAATTCCGGATCGGCGACCCAGGGCGGCGGCGCAGCCCACGGACGGCCACCCGGATCGATCACGCCCGGCGACTCGTGGTATCCGCCGGGCGCCGCATACCCGCCGAACGAGCCGGCGGCCTGCCGGCTGCCCCCCAGCGGTTCCGCGGCAGCCCTGGCGGCCCAGTCCATGAAGAACGGGCACGAGGGGAACGCGGCGGTGAGGCAGTACGCCGCCTGGTGAGCCATGGCGCGCGGCTCCGGATTGGGCACGGCGAAGCACCGGTGGCGCGGATCGGGGACGTCCGCGCGCCGGTCGCGGTCGTCGTCGAACGCGACGAAAGGGCACGCGTTGGGGGTGGAGCCTCGCTGGATGTCCGGACCCCTCATCCGGCCGATTCTAGGTCCGTCAGGCCGCAGCGCGCTCCGTGTGATCGCCGGCCTCGCCGGCCGACTCAGTCGTGCCCGGATCCTCGACCGTCTGTTGCGGTGGTCCGGCCTGGAGAACCATGCCGGCGCCGACAGTGTCGAGGGTGGTCTCGTCGATGAGGATGAAGCCTCCGGTGGTGCGCGAGAGGTCGTACTCGTCCAGCAGCAGCGGTCCGCTGGTGCGCAGCAGGACGCGGCCGATGGCGTTCAGGCCAAGCTCCGTGGCGTCCTGCTCGCGGTGCAGAGAGTTCACGTCGATGCGGTAGCGGAGGTCCTCGACGACGGCCTTGACCGTGCGGGTGGTGTGCTTGAGCAGGTACCGGCCGCCCTCTCGAAGCGGCGCGTCGGCCATCCAGCAGACCATCGCGTCCAGCTCCGTGGCCACCGTCGGCTGGTTGTGGGGCCGGCAGATCATGTCGCCCCGGGAGATGTCCAGCTCGTCCTCGAGGAGGATCGAGACCGACAGCGGCGGTCCGGCGGTCTCGACCTCGCCATCGAACGTCTCGATGCGCTTGATGCGCGTGCGGCGGCCGGACGGCAGGACCGTGACCTCGTCGCCCTTCCGGAAGACGCCCGCGGCGATCTGTCCGGCATAGCCACGGTAGTCGTGGTGCTCGTCCGTCTGCGGCCGGATCACCCACTGCACGGGGAAGCGCGCGTCGATCAGGTTCCGGTCCGACGCGATGTAGACGTGCTCTAGGTGGTAGAGCAGCGACGGTCCCTGGTACCAGGGCATCGAGATCGAACGGGTGACCACGTTGTCACCGTGCAGCGCGGAGATCGGGATGAACTGGATGTCGTGGACGTCCAGCTTGGCGGCCCACTCCGCGAACTCGGTCTGGATGCGCTCGTAGACCTCTTCGCTGTACGCGACCAGGTCCATCTTGTTGATCGCCACGACCAGGTGCGGGATGCCCAGCAGCGAGGCGATGAACGCGTGCCGTCGAGATTGCTCCAGCACGCCCTTGCGCGCATCCACGAGGACGATCGCGAGATCCGCGGTGGAGGACCCGGTGACCATGTTGCGGGTGTACTGAACGTGCCCGGGCGTGTCGGCGATGATGAACTTCCGGCGCGGCGTGGCGAAGTAGCGATAGGCGACATCGATGGTGATGCCCTGCTCCCGCTCCGCTCGCAGACCGTCGGTCAGCAGCGCAAGGTCCACCTGGGTGTAGCCGCGCCTCCGGCTGGTCTTCTCGATGGCCGCGTACTGGTCCTCGAAGATGCCCTTGGAGTCGAACAGCAGGCGGCCGATGAGGGTGCTCTTGCCGTCGTCGACGGATCCAGCCGTGGAGAAGCGAAGCAGGTCCACGGCTAGAAGTAGCCCTCGCGCTTGCGGTCTTCCATCGACGTCTCCGAGAACGCGTCGTCGGCCCGCGTGGCGCCGCGCTCGGTGATCCGGGCCGCCGCGACCTCCAGGATGATGTCGGCGAAGTTCGCCGCGGGCGAGCTGACGGCACCGGTGCAGGTCATGTCGCCGACCGTCCGGTAGCGCACGACCATGCGCTCGACCGCCTCGTCGGGCCCGTTGGGCAGGAACTCGCTGGTGGACAGCCACATGCCGTCACGCCGGAAGACGTCGCGCTCGTGGGCGAAGTAGATCGACGGGACCTCGAGGTTCTCCCGCTCGATGTACTGCCAGACGTCCATCTCGGTCCAGTTGGAGATGGGGAAGACGCGCATGTGCTGGCCACGCCGGATCTTCCCGTTGTAGAGGCTCCACAGCTCAGGCCGCTGTGCCTTGGGCTCCCATTGGCCGAACTCGTCGCGCAGCGAGAAGACGCGCTCCTTGGCGCGGGCCTTCTCCTCGTCCCTGCGGGCGCCGCCGAAGACGCTGTCGAACTGGTGCTCCAGGATCGCGTCCAGCAGCGTGGTCGTCTGGAGGCGGTTCCGGGAGGGATTGCCGGGCTCCTCGCGCACGCGGCCCTTGTCGATCGACTCCTGCACGGAAGCGACGATGAGCCGCTCGCCGAGCTCGGCCACGCGGCGGTCCCGGAACTCGAGCACCTCCGGGAAGTTGTGGCCGGTGTCGATGTGCATGATCGGGAAGGGGAAGCGGGCCGGCCGGAACGCCTTCTCGGCGAGCCGCAGCAGCACGATCGAGTCCTTGCCGCCGGAGAACAGCAGCACGGGGCGCTCGAACTCGGCGGCGACCTCCCGCATGATGTGAATCGCCTCGGACTCGAGGGCGTCGAGATGTGTGAGCTCGTAGGGCATGAAAACTCGCGCGCAGCGGCCGGCCGCGCGCGCGAACACTCTAGCTAGGGTCACGGCGGTGCCGGACGACCCGTACGCCCCGCTGGCCGAGCACGGCATCCGCCGCCTCTCGATCCCCACGCCGTTCGCGGTCGGGCGCGTGAACCTGTTCCTGATCGAGGACGACCCGCTCACGCTCGTGGACGCCGGCCCGAACTCCGGCACATCGCTCGACGAGCTCGACCAGCAGCTGCGCGCGCTCGGCCGCTCGATCCCCGAGATCGAGCGCATAGTCATCACCCACCAGCACATCGACCACATCGGGCTCGTGCGGATCGTGGCCGAGCGCTCGGGCGCCGAGGTCGTGGCGCTCGACCGGCTCGTGCCCTACATCGAGGGCTACGCCGCCGAGGCCGCGGCCGACGACGAGTTCGCCACCGAGGCGATGCTGCGCCACGGCATCCCGGCGGACGTGGCGGAGGCGCTGCGCTCGGTCTCGCAGGCCTTCCGCGCCTGGGGCTCGCGCGCCGAGGTCACCCACGTCGTGACCGACGGCGGCACGCTCGAGTTCGCCGGTCGCATGTTCGAGGTCCACTTCCGGCCCGGCCACAGCCCGACCGACACCGTGTTCCTCGACGCCGAGCGGCGCATGCTCGTGGGCGGCGACCACCTGCTGGCGGCGATCTCGTCGAACCCGCTCATCTCGCGCCCGCGCGGGCGCAGGGCGCTGATCGAGTACATGGACTCGCTCCGGCGCACGCGCGAGATGGACATCGGGACGGTGCTCCCCGGCCACGGGGACCCGATCGACGACCACCGCGCGCTGATCGACCGGCGGCTGGTCCTGCACGCGCGCCGGGCCGACAAGATCCACGCGCTCGTGGCGGAGCGGCCGCGGTCGGCGCACGACATCGCGCAGTCGCTGTGGGG
>JAXDKU010000082.1:0-37319 GCA_034667005.1 Chloroflexota bacterium | reverse complement strand
ACGGCCCCGGGGCGTCAGGCGGGCATTAGCATGGGCCATCGAGGGCTCCTTCTTCGACTGTGGCTTCGACACCAACAGCCGAGGATAGGGGCCCTCAGCCCGTCAACAACCTGATTGGGAACTAGAGCTAGCGCCCGCGCGTGACGTCGGCGAGCTGGCGTTCCATGTCCCGGCGGGCGTCCCGATCGGCGATCTCGCGCCGCCGGTCGTGCAGCTGCTTCCCCCGTGCGAGGCCCAGCTCCAGCTTCGCCCGCCCGCGATTGGTGATGTACATCCGCAGCGGGATCAGCGTCAGGCCCTTCGCCTTGGTCTTGCCCAGCAGCTGGTCGATCTGAACGCGATGCAGCAACAGCTTGCGATCTCGCCGGGGCTCGTGGTTGTTGCGGTTGCCTCCGGCCCACGGCGGGATGGTCGCGCCGACCAGCCAGGCCTCACCGCGCTCGATCCGGGCGTATGCGTCCTGGAGGTTCGCCTTGCCCTCGCGCACGCTCTTGATCTCGGTGCCGGTCAGCACGAGGCCGGCCTCGAAGGTCTCCTCGATGCTGTAGTCGTGCCTGGCTTTGCGGTTGAGGGCAACGGTTTCGCCCATCGGACGGGCTCCTGGGGATGCGCGGGGGTGGTGGCCGGATCGCGGGAGGCGACGGCGGATTGGACGTCGGGGCGGCGCGTCGCGCGGCCCGGCAGACACACGAACGCCGGCCCAGGACGGGCCGGCGCCTCGTGGCTGCGTTCACCACCCGGTCGGGTCGGACTAGCGCCGATCCTCCGAGGTGGTGCAGCTACTACGGTCGATCACTGCACATCACCTCCTTTCGTTCCCCAGCACATTACCCGAAGGTTCGCCGCGCTGCAAGCGCCTCAGGGAAGCGCGCCGGCGGGGCCGATGCCACTGGGCTCCGGCGTGGCGTCCGGTTCTGGAGTCGGCGTCGAGCCCGGGTTGGCGGCCGAGCCACCGGGGAGCGTCAGCGCGGCAAGTACGTTGAGCGCGCGGTCCAGCTGCGGGTCCTGCCCCGCGGCGAGGTCCGCGGGCTGGTCGACGAGGACGTCCGGCTCGATTCCCACGCCGTGGATCCAGGTCTTGTCCGGGGTGAGCCACTTCGCGGTGGAGAGGCGGAAGCCGCCGCTGTCGTTGGACAGCAGGATCCATTGCTGGATCGTGCCCTTGCCGTAGGTCTTCGTGCCGACGATCGTCGCGCGGCCCGTATCGTGCAGCGCGCCGGTCAGGATCTCGGATGCGCTGGCCGTGCCGCCGTTGACCAGCACGACCAGCCCGATCGACGGATCCGTCGCGATCCCGGAGCCCGTCGCCTCGTGGACCCGGTACCGGCCCAGGGCATCCTCTTCCCAGTAGATCGGCCCCGAGGCGATGAACTGGTCGCCGATCAGCAGCGCGGCGTCCACCAGCCCGCCCGGGTCGTCCCGCAGGTCGATCACGAACCGGCGCACTCCGGCGTCCAGGCTCGTCTTCAGCAGCCTCTTGAAGTCGGTTGCCGCATTGGAGCTGAAGCCTGAGATCTTGAGCTGCACGGCGGTGCCCCCCGCCAGCGACGCGGTCGAGACCTCCTCCGTGGCGACCACGTCCCGCGTGATGGTCAGGGCGACCGGCTGCGCCGCGCGGACGAGTGCCAGCGTGATCTGGGTGTTGCGCGGCCCGCGGATCTTGTCCACGGCCTCATTGAGCGCGAGCCCGGCCACCGGCGATCCGTCGATCCCGGTCACCACGTCGGCGGCCAGGAGCCCGGCGCGCTCCGCCGGTGACTCGCGGATGACGCGCACCACGGTGAGGCTGCACGTCGGGCCGAGCGTCGCGCACGTGCTGCCGCTCGAGTCAACGGCCGCCATCTCCGCCCCGATCCCCTCGAACTGGCCGCTGATGCCAGAGATGCTCGCCTTGTACTCCTCGGAGGTCATGTAGCCGGAGAACGGATCGTCGAGGGCCTGGAACATGCCCTTGATGGAGCCTTCCACGAGCTGCTTCGGCGTGAAGTCGCCGACGTAGGACGCCGCGATCTTGTTGTAGGCCTCCCAGTAGGGCGCGAAGAGCTGCTCGTTCTCAGCAGACGTGCCGGGAGTCAGGGAGCGCTGGGTGCCGAGCGTGTAGCCGGAGAGGAGGAGCGCGCCCGCGGAGATGACCGCCACCGCGAAGCCGGCCACGACCAGGGGCCCGCGCTGTCGCGGCCGGCGCGGCTCCAGTCCGGCCTCCGCTGGGTCATCGGCGCCGTCGGACGCGGCGAGGGAAGCATCGGAACGGGGCTCAGGCCCCTGGGAATTCGACATCCGAGGATCTCCGGGGACTGGGGCGCTAGTGATGGAGGTAGGCGCGAACGGAGATCCAGGCCCCCAGTCCGCCGAGACCGAGACCGGCCCCAAGCACCAGCCCGGCGACCTGGCCCGAGAGCGCTCGACTGAATCCGACGGGGACCTGTCCCGCAATGGCCGTGGCAAGCTGGCCGATCGGCGCGGAAGCGGCCAGCAGCAGGGCCAGCGTCACGACCGCACCGACGAGTCCGACCAGGATCCCCTCGAAGATGAATGGCCACCGGATGAACGCGTCGGACGCGCCGACCAGCCGCATGATCTCGATCTCGTCGCGCCGCGACATGACCGCCATCCGGATCGTGTTCACCACGATCAGCAGGACCGTGAGCGCGACCAGGACCAGCACGACCAGGCCGACGGTACGCAACAGCCCGGTCACGCCGATCAGCCGGTCCACGTTGCTCTGCTGCTGGATGACGCGCCCGACGACGCCGGGTGACGCCTGGAGCGTCGCGACCACCTGGGCGAACTCCTTCGGCTCGCGGAGCTTGACGCTGAGCTGGGCCGGGAACGGGTTGAAGCCGACGTACTGGGTGAGGTCTTCCTCGCCGGCCGCCGCGCGCTGGTCGCGGAACTCCTGGAGCGCCTGCTCCTTGCTGATGAACGTCACTCCCGAAACCTCCGGGAGCAGGTTCAGCTGGGCTGTCAGCGCGTCCACGCGGTCGCTCGTGACGCCCTCGTTGAGCTCCGCGCGGATCTCGACCTTGCTCTCGATGAACGCGAGGCCGGCCTCCATGCCGGAGATCACGATGACCAGGCTGGAGAGCAGCACCAGCATCAGGACCATCGTCGTGGACGCGGCCAGGGTCATGACGCGGTTGCGCCACAGCCCCTCAAGAGCCTGGCGAAGCGAGAAGGCGACGAACCCGATCACGCGCCGGGTGGCCTAGTAGTCACGGTGATAGCCGCCCACCTCGTCGCGCACGACGCGACCCGATTCCAGCGCGACGACCCGCTTCCGAAGCGCGGTGACCACCTCGGCGTTGTGGGTGGCCATGAGCACCGTCGTGCCGAGATCGTTGATGCGCAGCAGCAGCTGGATGATCTCCCAGCTGATCAGGGGGTCCAGGTTGCCCGTGGGCTCGTCGGCGATGATCAGCCGCGGGTCGTGGACCATGGCGCGCGCGATGGCGGTGCGCTGCTGCTCGCCGCCGGAGAGCTGCGACGGCCGCTGGCTTGCCTGGTCCGTGAGCCCGACGAGCGCCAGGACGCGATCCACGGACGTCCGCATCTGTCGGCGCGGCGTGCCGGTCACCTCGAGCGCGAACGAGACGTTCTCGCGGACGGTCTTCCGCGGCAGCAGCTTGAAGTCCTGGAAGATCACGCCGATCTGGCGGCGGAGCCTCGGCACGTCCCGGCCACGCATCCGCGAGAGGTCGCGGCCGGCCACCTGGACCGAGCCGGCGGTTGCCTCCTCGTCGTGGACGAGCAGCTTGATCAGGGTGCTCTTGCCCGCTCCGGACGGGCCGACAAGGAAGACGAAGTCGCCCTCTGGGACCAGCAGATCCACCTCGCTGAGCGCGACCTTGCCGTTCGGGTAGACCTTGCTCACCTCCTCGAGGCGAACCGACCAGCGCGGAAGGTGCGGCGCGGCCTGGCCGCGGCCCGACGACGGCGAGGGAGACGAGGACGGGGCGCCGCCGTCGCGAGCGTCACGGTCGTCAGCTCCGGGCCTCTGGCCGCGGCGCCCATCGGGAGTTGGCGCGACCGGGCGGTCGAGCACGGACGTGCGCAGCAAGCCGAGCAGGCCGCGGCGGGAATGCGGTTGCTGTCCCGCTCGGAAGGCTCGGTCGGTCACGTTCGCTCCGACTATCGTGCCGACCGGGAGTGACGAGTCCCGGCCGTGAAGTGGCGCGGCGCCCGAGGCACGGCGAGCGGTATCACGCCTGGCAACGAGCGTAGCACAGGGTCAGATGGAGCCCTCCGCGGCCGCGGACTGCCGAGGGGGTTCCGCCTCGGGCAATCCTCCCTCCGGGTGCGCGTGGAGGGAGCGCACCAGCTCGTCGTGCAGGAGGCCGTTGGAGGCGATCGCGCCCGCCCCGTGGATCGTCGGGACACCGTCGAGATCGGTCAGGCGCCCGCCGGCTTCCTCCACCAGGAGCCTCAAAGGCGCGATGTCCCAGCTGCTGATGCCCACCTCGACCATCGCCTCCGCGGCTCCCTCCGCGACCAGCGTGTAGCCCCAGAAGTCGCCGAAGCCTCGCTCGCGCCACGCTCGCCGGAACGTGGCGGCGAACCCCGGCACGGCGGCGGACCCGGACAGGGCGATCAACGACGAGGAGAGCAGCTGCGCGTCCTCCACTCGCTCGACGCCGGAAACCCGCAGCCGCCGTGCGCCCCGAGTCCCGTGGTCGACGGCGCGGGCGCCGTCTTGGTCGAGTGCCCAGGCACCGCCGCGCCGCCAGGCGTACCAGCGCGACCCGAGTGCCGGGGCGCTGACCATGCCGACCTCCAGGCCGTGCGGGCCGTCGAGCGCGAGGAGCGTGGCAAAGACCGGGATCCCGCGGATGTAATTGTGCGTGCCGTCGATCGGGTCAACGAACCAGCGGAACCCTTCCGCGGAGGGCGTCTCGCCGTATTCCTCTCCGACCACGCCGTGGGTCGGAAGGGACGCAGCCAGGCGCTCCTTCACGAGGCGCTCGATCGCCGTATCGGCCTGGGTGACGAACGAGCGGTCCGGCTTCGTTTCCACGTGCAGGTCGCGGCGGAAGTGGCGCATCGAGATGGCGTCCGCGGCGTCGACCAGCTCGAACGCCAGGTCGAGCCACGCCCGATGCGGACTTCCCTGAGGCGGAAGGTAGGCCGGCGTCTCCACGATCAGCCGAGCGCGAAGTTCATGGGCAGGTAGCGGTCGAACTGCGGCCCGTCCCACGTGCCGCAGAAGAGCGCGGGTGGCCCGTCCATCCGCAGGCCGGCGCGCATCAGCGGCAGCAGGGCCTCGGCCGCCGGGCCGGGCACGATGACCTGCCACTCTCCCGCGGGCCGCACGGCGGCCGCCAGGTGGCCGACGATCGATGTCAGCAGCGCCGGATCGCGCGTGGCCACGGGGCCGAGGCGGCCGGAGGGCTGCGCGTAGCCGTAGGCGAGCGGCTGGTCCCCGCCCGGGCGTCCGTAGAAGAACCCCAGCCGGTCCGGCACGGCCAGGAAGCGGTGCTCCGAGGGGCGCCTGTAGCCCACGATCTCGCGATCCAGCGTGTCGAGGCGCGCTGCCACGAGATCGGGATCCTCCAGCGCCGCGAAGGCCGTGGCCTCGACGCCCGCCGATCCGAGGCCGGACAGCGGATCCGGCAGCGCCCCGGCGGGCAGATCCCCGATCAGCACGTAGAGCGGGACCCGGGGGACCATCCCGTACTGCGCGTAGAGCGCCGTCGACACGGGCTGGATGGCCTCCACGCACACCGAGAGGCGCATCCCGGTCCGATCGTGTGGGAGACAGCGTTCGAGCACTGCCCGTCCGAGTCCGCGGCCCTGGGCCTGCGGGACCACGAACAGGAAGCCCAGGTACCAGTGATCCCCGCGCTGGTGGGCCATCCCAAATGCGACGGCCCGGCCGCCCTCCACGGCGAGCCAGCAGGCTCCCGGATCGGTCCCGATGAGGTGCGCGAACGCGCCCGCGAGGGCTTCCGGATTGCGCGGGATCGGCGGCTGTGCGAGGCGCTCGTGGAGCTCGTCGAGCGCCATGTAGAACACGTCAAGGCAGTCCGGAATGTGCTCCTCGCGGATGGGCAGAAGCTCCGTCACGCGGCGTCGGCGCCCGGCTCCGTCTCGGTCGCGAGCCGTTCCAGCTCGGCGAGCATGAAGCGGTCCAGGTCTCCATCCAGGATGCCGCCGGTGTCGCTGCTCTCGACGTTCGTGCGGTGGTCCTTGACCATCTGGTAGGGATGCAGCACGTAGCTGCGGATCTGGTTGCCCCAGCCGGCCTCGACATGCTTTCCGCGCAGCAGGGCCGTCTCGGCCTCCCGCTCGGCGATCCGCCGCTCCAGCAGGCGCGCCTTCAGAATCTTCATGGCCAGCTCGCGGTTCTGGTGCTGCGACCGCTCGTTCTGGCTCTGCGCGACGATCCCGGTCGGCAGGTGCGTGATGCGCACCGCGGAGTCGGTCTTGTTCACGTGCTGGCCGCCCGCGCCCTGGGCCCGGAACGTGTCGATGCGGAGCTCGTCGTCGGGGATCTCACCGATCTCCACATCGTCCTCCGCTTCCGGCAGGACCTCCACCAGCGCGAACGTGGTGTGGCGCCGCTTCTGCGAGTCGAACGGGCTGATGCGCACCAGCCGGTGGACGCCGCGTTCCGCGCGGAGATGCCCGTAGGCCATGCGGCCCTCGATCGCGACCGTGGCGCTCTTGAGGCCCGCCTCCTCCCCCTCGAGCTGATCGAGGATCTCGCTCCCGAAGCGGTGCCGCTCCGCCCAGCGCAGGTACATGCGCAGCAGCATCTCGGCCCAGTCCGTGGCCTCGGTCCCGCCCGCGCCCGCGCTGATCGAGACGATCGCGCTGGATTCGTCGTACGGGCCGGAGAACAGGAGGCTCGTCCGCAGCGCGTCGTAGTCGCGGGTCAGCTGGGCGTACTCGGTCTCCACGCCCGACTCGAGCTCAGGGTCCGTCTCGGCCATGTCCGCCAGCTCGAGGATGTCGTTGCTCTTCGCGAGCAGCGTCTGCCAGACGTTCAGCTCGTCGCGAAGGCTCTCGGCGGTGCGGAGGACGTTCTGGGCGGCACGCTGGTCGTCCCAGAGATCGGGGCTGGCCGCCTGCTCCTCGAGCGCGCGGAGGCGCGTTTCCTTGTCGGGAAGGTCAAAGCCTCCCCGAGGTCGCGTGGATCCGAGCGGCGAGGTCGCGGATGGCTGCGTGCTCCACGAGTTCTCAGGTCCTCGCGCGAAGGTCCTGGAGCAGGGCCGGCCGCAGTTCGATGATCCTCAACGCGGTCTTGCTCCGAGCGACGACGGGGTTGACACACGGACAGTATCCGTTGTGCGGGCACACGCCGCAGTTGCCGTCGCAGCTGAGCCACGCGGCGTAGCTGCACGTGCGGCAATCGCGCTCGCACGCGATCAAGTCGGTGTACGCCTCTTCGCCGATCTCGGCGTCAAGGACCGCGGGCAACGGGTTCACGGATCCCTCTCTCCCTCCGACGCCAGGACGTTGGGCAACGTCCCTGACCGTGTGCGACGCCGGGAGGTCAGACCTTCCGGCGGGTTCGGGCGAGTATAGGCAGCGAACCGGCCACCACTCAAGGGGGTAAGCGCGTCGGACGACGCCGCGATGGCCGGCTACCCCACCGGCGGCCTCCCAGCGAGCCGAGGCGCTCCCCCGGGCAAGCGTGGGCCTCCGCCTATACTTCCCGTCCCATGCGCTCGCTCCTTTCCCGCCTCGTCGGCGGCAGCAATGACGCCCACATCTCCCGCCTCCGACCGGTGGTCGCCAAGATCAACGAGCTCGAGGCCCACTTCCAGGCACTCAGCGACGACGAGATCCGCGCCGAGATGGCCGAGCTCCGCGCCGAGGTGCTCGAGGACGCCGCGTCGTCCGAGCCATCGTCCGATGAGCTGGAGCATCCCGTCCGTGAGCGGCGCCGCGAGATCCGCCGCGCGCGCGAGCAGGAGGACACCAAGCGCCTCCAGTCCGTGCTGGACGACGTGCTGCCGGAGGTCTTCGCCGCCGCCCGTGAGGTCAGCCGCCGCAAGCTGAACATGCGCCCGTTCGACGTCCAGCTGATGGGCGCCACGGCCCTGCACCAGGGCCGCATCGCGGAGATGAAGACGGGCGAGGGCAAGACGCTCGCCGGGCCGCTTGCGGCGACGCTCAATGCCATGTCCGGCCGCGGCGTCCATGTCGTGACCGTCAACGACTACCTGGCCAAGCGCGACCCGCAGTGGATGGGCCCGATCTTCCACGGCCTGGGCCTCTCCGTCGGCATCATCCAGCACGACGGCGCGTTCCTCTTCGACCCGGACTACCGTCCGAGCGACGAGCGGATGCTGCACCTGCGGCCGGTCGAGCGTCGCGAGGCCTACGCCGCCGACGTGACCTACGGCACCAACAACGAGTTCGGCTTCGACTACCTGCGGGACAACATGGTCACGGACCTCCCGGAGCGGGTCCAGCGTGGCCGCTACTTCGCGATCGTCGACGAGGTGGACAACATCCTCATCGACGAGGCGCGGACGCCGCTGATCATCAGCGGCCAGGCCGAGGAGTCGGCCGACCTCTACTACACGTTCGCCCGGCTCGTCCCGCGGCTGAAGGCCCGCCCGGAGGGCGAGGAGGAGGGCGGTGACTACTTCATCGACCTGAAGGAGCACGCCGTCTCGCCGACGGAAGACGGCATCGACAAGATCGAGAAGCTGGTCGGGGTCAAGGACCTCTACGACGTCAGCGCCGATCCGCGCCTGGCGCGCCACTTCGAGCAGGCCCTGCGGGCGCATGCGCTCTACCAGCGCGACCGCGACTACATCGTCAAGGACGGCGAGATCGTCATCGTCGACGAGTTCACCGGGCGCCAGATGCCCGGCCGACGCTGGTCGGAGGGCCTCCACCAGGCCGTCGAGGCGAAGGAGGGCCTGCGCGTCCAGCGCGAGTCCGTGACCCTCGCAACGATCACGTTCCAGAACTACTTCCGGCTCTACGACAAGCTCGCCGGCATGACCGGAACGGCCATGACCGAGCAGGAGGAGTTCTACAAGATCTACGGGCTCGAGGTGGTCTCCGTCCCGACGCACCGGCCGATGATCCGTGCCGACGAGGCAGACCTCGTGTTCCGCTCCGAGAACGCCAAGTTCGAGGCCGTCATCGACGAGATCGAGGAGCTGGCCGAGGCCGGGCGCCCGATCCTCGTCGGCACGGTCAGCGTCGAGAAGAGCGAGATCCTCTCCGAGATGCTCAAGCGGCGCGGCGTGCGCCATGAGGTCCTCAACGCCAAGTTCCACGAGAAGGAAGCACCGATCGTGGCGCAGGCGGGCCGCCTCGGGGCTGTCACGATCGCCACCAACATGGCCGGCCGCGGCACGGACATCCTGCTGGGCGGCAACCCGGCCGGCCTCGCGTCCGCGAACCTGCACGCGAAGGGCATCAACCCCGCCGAGGCGCCGCCGGAGGTCTACGAGCAGGCGCTGGCCGAGGCGAGGGCGCAGACCGACGACGAGCACGAGCGCGTCGTGCAGGCGGGCGGGCTCCACATCATCGGCACTGAGCGTCACGACGCCCGCCGCATCGACAACCAGTTGCGCGGCCGCGCCGGCCGCCAGGGCGACCCGGGCTCCTCGCGCTTCTACCTGTCCCTCGAGGACACCCTGATGCGCCGTTTCGCGTCGGACCGGGTGACGGGACTGATGGAGCGGATGGGCCTCCAGGACGACGTGGCGATCGAGTCGAGGCTCGTCTCCAAGACCATCGAGAACGCGCAGTCACGCGTCGAGGGCTACAACTTCGACATCCGCAAGCGCGTCGTCGAGTACGACGATGTCATCAACAAGCAGCGCGAGACCATCTACGCGGAACGCGACAAGGTCCTGCGGAACGAGGACCTGACGGAGACCGTGCGGGACTTCGTCCATGCCGAGATCCAGGTGCTCGCGCCGCAGCACCTCGGCGAGGTCGTCGACGACTGGGATCTCGAGGGGCTCGCCCGCGCGATGGACACCATGGGCATCCAGGCCGAGGGGCTCGACGCCGAGGGCCTGGCGGAGCTTGGCAACAGCGACGCGATCGTCGAGGCCCTCCTGGACGCGGCCGACCAGGTGATCGACCAGAAGGAGCAGCAGCACGGGGCCGAGGTCTGGGCGCTGGTGGAGCGCCTGGTGCTCCTGCGCACGATCGACCAGCTCTGGGTGGACCACCTCACCGAGCTGGACGACTTCCGGCGCGGCGTCGGCCTCCGCGGCTACGGCGGTACGGACCCGCTCAACGAGTTCAAGCGGGAAGCCTTCCAGCTGTACGAGGAGCTTCGCGGTTTCATCCGCCACCAGGTGGCCTCGACGATCTTCCGCGTCAGCGTGCAGCGACAGGACCCGGTGCCGCCGCAACCCATCCAGATGCCCTCGCCCGACCAGCTCGCCGCACTGCGCGCCTCAGGCGGCAACGGCACGAACGGATCGAACGGCAACGGGTCCGAGGCGCCGGGAGCCGCGGCACCGGTCGGCGCACCGGCGGCGGCCATGCTTCCCGGCCTGGGCGGCGGCCACACGGGCCCGATCCGGCTCCAGCACGGCGACGAACCGGTCGGCGATCCGGTGGCCAAGCGTGGAGAGCCGGCCGCGGCAGCCAAGCTCGGCCGCAACGACCCCTGCTGGTGCGGCAGCGGCAAGAAGTACAAGAAGTGCCACGGGACGTAGGCCGTCCCTGAAGGCCGCGCCCCTCAGCGGGTCAGCCGAAGTCGCAGTCGATGACGACCTTGTCCAGGTTGTCGCGCAGCTGGACGAGATCCGCGTCCGTCAAGCGGTCCAGGAAGTGCGTCGCGATCCCCTCGATGTGAACCGGTAGCGCCGTCCGCAGGAGCGCAGTCCCCTCCTCGGTCAGCGAGATCACCACGGACCGGCGGTCAGCGGGGTCCGGGCGGCGGATGACCAGCCCGCGCTCCTCGAGCTGCCCGACCCGCCTGGTCATGCCGCTCCGGCTGATGAGCGCACGGCGCGCCAGCTCGCTCATGCGAAGGCGGTCGTCCGGCGAGATGCCGAGCTGGATCAGAACGTCGAAGTCGGACAGCGAGACGTCTGCGCGACGCTCGAGCTCGGAATCCAGGACCCGCATGAGGCTCGCGTGCGCCCGGAGGAACGCGCCCCAAGCATCTCCGCCGAGCGTGCCGGGGGCGGCTCGGTCCGCGCCGGGAACGCCGGCGAGCACGGTCGCCACGCGCCCGGGGGTCGCATCGTTTTCGCTCACCCGCAGAGCATAGTGGGCGGTCTGTTCTGCGCGCAACTATTGACAATGCAACTATTGCCGGTGCATAGTTGCGTTAGCAACAAACAACGTCCAGCCGCGGTCCCATCTGGGAGCGGGAGGACCCAAGGAGTCATTCATGTCCAGCACAACGCTCGAAGCCATCCGTCCGGCAACCGCTCCCGCCATCCCGTGGGCGGCGGTCGCCACCGAGGAGCAGGTCCAGGCCACCGCCGAGGCCCTCCGCGCGCGAGGCTTCCAGGTCCAGGTCGTCGACGATGGCGCATCCGCTCGCGAAGCGGTCCTTGGGCTCATCCCCGAGGGTTCCGAGGTCAACCAGGGATCCTCGACCACGCTCGACGAGATCGGCCTCACCGATGCGGTCAACGAGTCCGGGCGATTCGACGCCGTCCGTCCTCGGCTTCGGTCCATGGACCGCGCCACCCAGGGCGCGGAGATCCGCCGGCTGGGCAGCACGCCGGCCTGGATGATCGGAAGCGTCCACGCGATCACGCAGACCGGCTCGCTCGTCACAGCCTCCAAGTCGGGCAGCCAGCTCGGCCCATACGCCTCGGGAGCCGGCAAGGTGATCGTGGTCGCCGGCACGAACAAGATCGTGTCGGATCTCGACGAGGCACTTCGCCGGATCGACGAGCACAGCCTGCCGCTGGAGGATGCGCGGGCGCAGGCCGCCTACGGCATGTCCAGCTCAGTCGCCAAGGTGCTGATCCAGCACGAGGAGCCCATGCCGGGCCGGACCACGGTCATCCTGATCCGCGACTCGCTCGGCTACTAGAGCCCGACCCGGGAAGCCTCGCCCGTGCGTGCACGAGCGGGGCTTCAATGCCAAAAGCCGGACCAGTACCCCAGGACCAGGACGACGAACGTCCCGGCGGCGATGAAGGCGATCCCGGCGACTGCGATCCACGGGTTGGTCGTCTGCGATTCCGGGTTCGCGAGCTCGGCGGGCTTCCACCGGCGCGAGCGGAGCTGCCGGCGGTAATCGCGCCCCTCGACGGGCGCGGGCTCGAGGCCTCCGTCGGGCCGGGGTCGGTAGAGCTTCAGCGACATCGATGGTCTCCGCTGCGATCAGGCGTTGCTGGCGGCGGGAATCACGGGGCGTCTCCCGGCGGCGTCTCGAAAGGTCTCCTCGTCGGCCCCTTCGCCCTCCGCGGTGACGTCTGCGTCCCGGGTCTCGCCCCGGCCGTCGTCGGGCTCCTCGCCCCACAGGAGCATCTCCTGGACGAGCTGGATCTCGGATGAGAACAGGGCACCCACCGATTCGCCGTTATGGATGCGGCTGATCGCCTCGCCGATGAGCGGCGCGATCGGCACGACCTTGATCTTGGCGAGCCGCTTCGCCGGCAGCAGCGGGATCGTGTCGGTGATCACGACCTCCAGCAGGTTGGAGTCCCGGATCCTCTCGATCGCGGGGCCGGACAGCACGCCGTGCGTGGCGCACGCATACATCTCCACGACGCCCTCGCGCTCCAGGGCGCGAGTGATCTCGGTGAGCGTGCCCGCCGTGTCGATCTCGTCGTCCACGATGATCGCCGTCTTGCCCTGCACCTCGCCGATGACGTTGAGCACCTCGGCGCGGTCATCGTTGTCGTTCCGGCGCTTCTCGATGATCGCCAGGGGCGCGTCCAGCAGCTCGGCGAAGGTGCGCGCACGCTTGGCGAAGCCGAGGTCCGTGACCACGACCGGGTTCGGCAGCTTCTTCCGGTTGAAGTAGTTGCTCAGCAGGTGGACAGCCGTGAGCTCGTCCACGGGGATGTTGAAGAACCCCTGGATCTGGCCCTGGTGCAAGTCCATGGTGAGCAGGCGGTCGGCCCCCGCCACGCTGATCATGTCCGCGATCAGGCGCGCGGTGATCGGCACACGCGGCTGGTCCTTCTTGTCGGAGCGGCCGTACGCGTAGTACGGCACGACCGCCGTGATCCGCCCGGCGCTGGCTCGCTTGAAGGCGTCGATCATGATCAGCAGCTCCATGATCGACTTCTGGACCGGGCTCGAGGTGGGCTGGACCAGGAAGACGTCCTTTTCGCGCACGTTGTCGAGGATCTTCACGAAGATGTTCTCGTTGGCGAACTCGAACACCTCGCAGCGACCGAGCTTGATCCCGAGGTAACGCCCGATCTTTCGCGCGAGCTCCGGGTTCGCGTTGCCCGTATAGAGCTCCAGCGTTTCCCCGGTGCGGCCCGGATCGGCGATCCCGAAGGCGCTCACCGCGCGCCCTCGCTGCGGACGACCATCACTCGTCGGCTCCCTGGCTGCCGCCCTCTGCGCCATCGAGGCCGGCGTCCCCATTCTCGGCCATCGACCGCTGCTCCGCCAATCCCTGCCGGAACACCGCGATGCCGGCCACCTCGTCGCCCTCGTTGAGGCGCATGACGATCACGCCGCGGGCACTGCTGCTCTGACGGCTGACCTCGTGGACATCGGTCCGGACGACCTGGCCCGCGGAGCTGATGAGCATCAGCTCCTCGGCATCCTCGGCCACCAGCTGGATGGCCGCCACGTTCCCGGTCTTGGAACCTTCCAGCGGGATCAGGCGCACACCCTGGCCGCCGCGGTGCTTCTGGCGGAACTCGGTGAGCGCGACCCGCTTGCCGCGGCCCGTCTCCGTGAGCACGATCAGCTCGCCATCCGGCTGGGCGATGCCCATGCCGACGACGCGATCCTCCTTGTTCGCGAGGCGGATCCCGATGACGCCGGCGGCGTCGCGTCCCATGGCGCGCACTTCGCTCTCGTTGAAGCGCGCCAGCCGGCCCTTCGCCGTGACCAGGATCACGTCGTCCTGGCCGGACGAGACGGCGACCCAGGCGAGCGAGTCGTCCTCGGCCACGGTGATGGCGCGGATGCCCGTGGAGCGGACACGCTCGAACTGCTCGATCGGCGACTTCTTGATCACGCCCTTGACGGTGGCCATCACCAGGTTGTGGCCCTTCTCGAAGTTCGGGATGGTCACGACCGCCAGCACGCGCTCGCCGGCCTCCACCTGCACGCCCTCGAGGTTGATGATCGGGATCCCCTTGGCCTGGCGGCTGGCATCCGGGATCTGGTGGACCTTGGAGCTGAAGACGCGCCCTCGATTGGTGAAGAAGAGGGCCCAGTCGTGCGTGTTCGCCACGAGAAGGTGGGCGAGCGCGTCCTCTTCGACCGTGCGGGCGCCGATGATCCCCTTGCCGCCGCGTGCCTGGCGGTGGTACGTGGCGAGCGGCTGCCGCTTGATGTAGCCGCGCCCGGACACCGTCACCACCACGTCCTCGTCGGCGATGAGGTCCTCGTCCGACAGCTCGCGGTTGGCGTCGTCCGCGATCCGCGTCCGGCGCGGGCCGGCGTACTTGCGATCGAGCTCGCCGAGCTCCTCGCGAATGATCGAGAGGACGCGTTGCGGGTTGGCGAGGATGTCCTCCAGCTCCGCGATCAGCTGGATCACCGAGAGGTACTCGTCCTCGATCTTCTTGCGCTCGAGCGCCGCGAGGCGCCGCAGCTGCATCTCCAGGATGGCGTTGGCCTGGATCTCGGAGAGCGTGAAACGCTGCATCAGGTTCGCGCGCGCCGCCTCCACGTCCGCGGATTCGCGGATCGTGCGGATGACCGCGTCGAGGTTGTCGAGGGCGATCTTGAGGCCCTCGAGGATGTGGGCCCGGTCGCGCGCCTTCTGGAGGTCGAACTCGGTCCGGCGCCGGACCACCTCTCGCCGCCAGTCGATGTGGTGCTGGAGGATCTGCTTCAGGGGCAGCGTCTGCGGCTGGCCGTCCACCAGGGCGACGACATTCGCGTTGAAGGCCAGCTGGAGCGGCGTGTGCTTGAAGAGGTTGTTCAGCACGGACCGCGGGTTCGCGTCCTTCTTGCACTCGATCACCAGGCGCATGCCGTCGCGGTCCGACTCATCGCGCAGGTCCGCGATGCCTTCGACCTTCTTGCCGGTGACCAGATCTGCGATCTTTTCGACCAGCGTGGCCTTGTTGACCTGGTAGGGCAGCTCGGAGACGACGATGGCCATCCGGTCGTTGCGGGTCTCCTCGAATGCGCACTGCGCCTGCATGACGACGCGCCCGCGGCCGTGCGCGTAGAGGTCGCGGATCGCGTCGATGCGCTCCTTCTGGCCCGTCAGCGCGTTGCGGCGCTCGTCGTAGCGAAAGATCGTCGCCCCGGTCGGGAAATCGGGCCCGAGGACGTACTCGGCGAGCTGGTCAGTGGTGAGCTGCGGATCGTCGATCAGCGCCTGCGTGGCGCGCGCGATCTCGCCGAGGTGGTGCGGCGGGATGTTGGTCGCCATGCCGACGGCGATCCCGGCCGACCCGTTGATCAGCAGGTTCGGCAGCTTCGCCG
Organism: Chloroflexota bacterium; assembly: GCA_034667005.1. Taxonomy (GTDB): domain Bacteria; phylum Chloroflexota; class Limnocylindria; order Limnocylindrales; family CSP1-4; genus JAFMJV01. The sequence continues at coordinate 21,791 of JAXDKU010000082.1, read as the reverse complement.
GCAGCACGGACGGCTGCATGCGCGTGCCGTCGTAGTTCTCGACGAAATCGACCGTGTCCTTCTCGATGTCCGCCAGCAGCTCAGCCGCGATGGCGGTCATGCGCGCTTCCGTATACCGCATCGCGGCCGGCGGGTCCCCGTCGACGGAACCGAAGTTGCCCTGGCCGTCGATCAGTGGATAACGGAGCGAGAAGTCCTGCGCAAGGCGGACGAGCGCGTCATACAGCGCCACGTCCCCGTGGGGGTGGTACTTGCCCATCACCTCGCCCACGATCGCGGCGCACTTGCGATAGGCGGCGGCCGAGCTGAGGCCCATCTCGTTCATGGTGTAGAGGATCCGGCGGTGGACCGGCTTCAGGCCGTCTCGCACGTCCGGGAGGGCGCGGCTCACGATGACGCTCATCGCGTAGTCGAGGTACGCGCTCCTCAGCTCGTCCTCGATGGGCACCGGCACGACGCGGCCGCCGATGGGGTCGGTCACGCGGACCTCCGGGCAAAGCGCTCACCCTGGTGGGCCACGACCCGCTCCGCGAGCGCGCCGAGGGCCTCCGGTCCGGCGAACGAGCGCGCGGCCTCTGAGGCGCGGCTCGTCGAGGGACCGCCGGTGCGCCGCCGCACGCCGGACAGCCGGGCGCGCAGCTCGGCGGCGACGCGTGGGTCGATGAGGGCGAGCGAATCGCGCACCACCCAGGCACGATGACCGTCGTCCGTCCGCACGGCGCGCTCCGTCTCGTCGACGAGCAGCTGCTCCGCGGCGCGCGGATCCACGCGGCTCCACTCGCGAATGGCCCAGCTGAGGGCCTTCTCGACCTGATCGTCCGCATCGCCGATCAGCTGCGCGATGAGATCCAGGGCTTTGCGCGCGTCGAGCGACGTGCCGGACTGGACGGCGGCGCGACGAGCGGCAGGTGCCATCCGGTAGGGCATGCGGGCGAGCGTCGAGCCGACAAGGCGCCGCTCCATGCGGTGCTCGGAGTACACGAGCTGCTCGATCTCGGCCCAGCGGAAGGCCTCGTTGAGGATGCCGGCAGCGTAGACGTCCGCCAGCGAGTCCACGGTGATCCAGTCGCGCGCGCCGCGGCCGAGGCGGCGCATGAGCTGCCATGAACGCTCGGGATCGTCCGGCAGGCTGCGCTGGAGGCAGGGCAGGCTGAAGAGCTTGACCTCGCGCAGCTCGGACGCGGACAGCCGCTGTGCCAGCCACAGCACCGAGCTCGACGACGACTCGGCCAGAGCCGGCGTCAGCGCGCGCTGCACGGCACGGATCAGCGGCCAGCGGACGCCGATCGTGGCTCCGGATCCAGGGGCGACGCGTTCCTGCTCCGCCTCGTAGGCGGGGTCCACGAGGCGCTCCAGGCCCTCGGTGAGCGCCCGGGTGAAGCTCTCGGGGTCCTCGATCAGGTCGGCCAGCTCGAGGCCGAGGCCGCGTGCCTGGGGCAGCCGCTCCTCGACGAACGCAGCGGCCCTCCGGCTGACCTCAGACGTCAAGGTTCTGCACCTGGCGAGCCTGTGCCCGGATCCAGTCTCGCCGGGGCTCCACCTTCTCGCCCATCAGGATCGTGAAGTAGTGGTCGGCCTCGCCGCTCTCCGCCGTCTCGTCCACGGTCACCTGGAGGAGCGTGCGGGTCTCGGGGTTCATGGTCGTTTCCCAGAGCTGCTCGGCGTTCATCTCGCCGAGGCCCTTGAAGCGCTGGACGGTCAGGTTCTTGACCTTCATGTCCTTGACGATCTGGTCGCGTTCCTTCTCGTCACGTGCGTACCGCGTCACCTTGCCGGTGGAGACCCGGAAGAGCGGCGGCTGCGCGATGTAGAGATGGCCGGCGTCCACCAGCTCGGGCATATTGCGATAGAAGAAGGTCATCAGCAGCGTCCGGATGTGCGCGCCGTCGACGTCCGCGTCGGCCAGCAGGATGACCTTGTGGTAGCGCAGCTTGGCCAGGTCGAATGTCTCGCCGATGCCCGTTCCGAGGGCGATGATCAGGGGGCGGATCTTCTCGCTCCCGAGCACCTTGTCCAGGCGTGCCTTCTCGACGTTGAGCATCTTCCCGAACATCGGGAGGATCGCCTGCGACCGCCGGTCCCGTCCTTGCTTGGCGGAGCCACCGGCCGAGTCGCCCTCGACGATGTACAGCTCGCTGAAGACTGGGTTGCGTTCCTGGCAGTCGGCCAGCTTGCCGGGCAGGGCCGCACCCTCGAGGGCGCTCTTGCGGATGACCAGGTCGCGCGCCTTGCGGGCGGCCTCCCGGGCGCGCGCCGCGGTCAGCGACTTCTCGATGATGCGCCGGCCGTCGGACGGGTTCTCCTCCAGGTACTGGCGGATCCCCTCCGTCACCGCGCCCTGGACCTGGCCCTTCACGTCGGCATTGCCGAGCTTGGCCTTCGTCTGCCCCTCGAACTGCGGCTCGGTCAGCTTCACGCTGATCACGGCTGTGAGGCCCTCGCGGACGTCGTCGCCGGACAGGTTTCCGTTCGAGTCCTTGATGATGCCCTGGCGGCGTGCCCACTCGTTGAGCGAGGTGGTCAGGCCGGCCCGGAAGCCGGCCACGTGTGTGCCGCCGTCAACCGTGTTGATGTTGTTGGCGAACGCGAGCACGTTCTCCGTGAAGCTGTCGTTGTACTGGATGGCAACCTCGATCGAGGTCGGGCCGTCGCGGCGGTCGATCGAGATCGGTCGCGCCTGGAGCACGTCCTTGTCCTTGTTCAGGTGCCGGACGAAGCTGACGAGGCCGCCCTCGAAGTAGAAGTTCTTCTCGCGTGGCGGCGACACGCGTTCGTCCACGAGCCGGATGTGGACGCCCTTTGTCAGGTAGGCAGACTCACGGAGCCGCTGGGCGATCATGTCGAAGCTGAAGTCGAGGGTCTCGAAGACGAGCGCGTCCGGCTTGAAGGCCGTCCTGGTGCCCTGCCGGCCGTTCGACGGGCCGACCAGACGGACGGCGCCCAGCGGCTTCCCGCGCTGGTACTCCTGGCTCCAGATCTTGCCGTCACGCGCCGTCTCGACGTAGAGCGACTCGGAAAGCGCGTTGACCACGCTCACGCCAACGCCGTGAAGGCCGCCGGACACCTTGTAGCCGCCACCGCCGAACTTGCCGCCGGCGTGCAGCACGGTGTGGACGACCTCGAGGGCGTCCTTCCCCGTCTGCTTGTGCCGTCCGACCGGGACGCCGCGACCGTCATCGCTGTTGACGACGGTGCCGTCCGCCTGGATCGTCACCTCGATGCGCGACGCGTGGCCGGCCATGGCCTCGTCGATCGAGTTGTCGACGACCTCCCAGACGAGATGGTGGAGCCCGCGGGCGTCCGTCGAGCCGATGTACATGCCGGGACGCCGCCGCACAGCCTCCAGGCCTTCGAGGACCTGGATGCTCTCCGCGGTGTACGCCGTCGCCTGGCTCGCTCCGCGGCCGCGGCGGCTCGTGGTCCCCTCGTCGGCGGGCTGGCCGGCCCGGGGTGCCGCGCTCATCGGTCGGCTCCGGTCAGGCGCTCGTACAGTCGGGCCAGGTCGTCCGCGTCGTAGTAGCTGATGGTGATCCGTCCTCCTCGTGCTGCCGGTTGCAGCGTGACCTTCGTTGCGAGGGCGCTCCGCAGGGATGCCTCCATCCGCTCCACGTCGGGATCGCTCGCGGAAGTGCGCGGCGTCTTGGGCTCGGCGGCGGTCTCCCGCGTGTTCCGCACGATCCGCTCCGTGTCGCGGACCGAGAGCTGGCGCGCCTCCACGAGGGTCAGCAAGCGTTGCTGATCCACGGGATCCTCGAGACCGGCGATTGCCCGAGCGTGCCCTTCGGAGATGCGGCCCTCCTCCACGGCGGTCTGCACCTCCGCGGCTGTATCCAGGAGTCGCAGCGTATTGGTGATCGCGGGTCGCGAGCGTCCCACGCGCGCGGCGACCGCGTCCTGCGTCAGCCCGAACTCATCGATCAGCTGGCGGAAGGCTCGCGCCTCGTCCATCGCGTTGAGATCGGCGCGTTGCAGGTTCTCCACGAGGGCCAGCGCGAGCTGCTGCTGTCGGTCGGCGGTGCGCACGACGGCCTGAATCCGGTCGAGCCCGCACAGTTCGACAGCACGCAGGCGCCGCTCGCCGGCGACGAGCTGGTATCCGCTTTCCACTGGCGTCACGAGGATCGGCTGAAGCAGGCCGTGCTCGGCAATGCTCGCGGCGAGATCCCGAATGCCGTCCGCATCGAACGTCCGGCGGGGCTGGTACGGGTTGCGGACGATGTCGCGAAGCAGGATCTCGCGAGGCCGTTCTTCCTCGGCCATGGTGGGGATGAGCGAGGCGAGGCCGCGGCCGAGCCCGCCCGACGTGCGGCGAGCGTCCACGGTCATGCCGAGGTCACCCACGCGGGCCTCGCGCCGAGCGGGGTCCCGATCGCGCCGGGGGACTCGCCGTTGCGGTCGCGGCCGTCGCGCATGAGGAGCTCCGAGGCCAGCTCGCGATACGCCTGAGCGCCTCTCGAGCTCGGGCTGTAAAGCGGGATCGGGCGGCCGTAGCTCGGAGCTTCAGCCAGACGCACGCTGCGCGGAATGATCACGTCGAAGACCTGGCTGCCGAGATGGCGCTGCACCTCGGCGGTCACGTCCGCCGACAGGGTGGTGCGGGCGTCAAACATCGTGAGGACGACTCCTTTGAGACGAAGGTGCGGGTTCAGGCGCTCCCTGACGAGATTGACGGTCGCCATCAGCTGGCCGAGCCCCTCCAGGGCGTAGTACTCGCACTGGATCGGGATGAGCACGCTGTCCGCCGCCGCGAGTGCGTTCACGGTCAACAGACCGAGGGAAGGCGGGCAGTCGAGAAGGATGTAGTCGAAGTCTTGATCGACCGATTTGAGGGTCTCCGCGAGCCGGCGTTCCCGGTCTGGTACGGGAACCAGCTCCACTTCCGCTCCCGCGAGATCCCGGGACGACGGCACGATCGAGAGGCCCTCGATCCGCGTGGGCTGGATCAGCTCACCGATCGGCTGCGATCCGATCAGCGCGTCGTAGATGGAACTGGTGACGCTGCGCTTGTCCAGGCCCGCCCCGCTCGTGGCGTTGCCCTGCGGGTCCAGGTCGATGATGAGGACGCGCTGGCCTTCCATGGCCAAGTACGACGCCACGCTGACCACTGTCGTGGTCTTCCCGACGCCGCCTTTCTGGTTCGCGCAGGCAATGACCTCGCTCACTCAGATGCCAAAGAGAGAAGTTCCACGTCGGTCAATTCTACCGGAATCAGGCCCTTTTCACCTGCCGCGAGAGCACGGCGGAGGTCGTTGAGCGTCGTCGGGTCCTGCATGCGATGACGGTACCGAACAGGCCTTCACGCGGGGTTTGGGGAAAACTTTGCGGGTCCGGTCGCACCGGTGACGGGGCCATGTTTCACGTGTTACCTTACGGTGAAACAGCAAGGGCGGGAGGTCCTGGTGCCCGGTGACTCAGCGGCCGTGGGTGGGGACACGGCGGCGGCGGAAGGAGTGGACGCGTATGGAGAAGCCGGAGGATGTTTCACGTGCAACCTAACGGTGAAACAGCGGACTCCCCGGTCCCGGCGCACCGGCTGGCGGAGGAGCGGACGGCTCGAGGACACGAATGACGGAGACCGGCGACGGGCGGGTTGGACGCGGCGGCGAATCGTGGAGCGCTGGCACCGAGTCACCCGCCGCGGTACCCGGCCTGAGGCTCTCGGAGTTCGACGAAGGCTTCCTCGTCGGCGTGCTCGTGGGGGAGGGACACTTCGGCGGAGACGCGCGGCAGCCGCAGATCACGCTCCGAATGCACATCGACCACGCGGCACTCTTCGAGTGGCTGACTGAGCACGTTCCCGGCGGCCGCCTCTACGGCCCCTATGACCACAGCGGGCGCCGCTACTACCAGTGGATGGCCCGCGGTCCCGTTCTCCGCGAGCAGCTCGTGCCACTCCTGGATCGGTGCCTCCGACCCGAGCACAGCGGCCGCGCCCACGAACGCTACCAACGGATGAAGGATCGCTACCACTTGGCGAGCGCGCCTCCGAGACCGCAAACACCTCCTGGCTCCTGAGTGGCGCGAGTCGCCGCGGACACCGATCGGGACCCACCCCGCGCCACGGTCCTCGGGGAGGGCCGGAGGGCCTTGGGTATACTGCGTCGGGACGCCCCGAGCGGGGTCCCAGACAAGGATCGGCAGCTCCGCCTGCCGGTCGTGGACCCCAGCCAGGCACGAACAGATGAGCTTCCTCATCGCAGCTGTTGGCGCCGTGCTGGCGGCACTGATCGAAACGAGCGTCCTCCCCGAGCTCAGGCTCAACCTGAACCTGGTGCTCACATTCGCGCTCGTTTCGGGGATGCTGCTCAGCGTCGAGGAGGGACTCACATGGGCCTTCCTCGGTGGCCTAGCTCTGGACATCCTGACTCCCGGAGTCCGCGCCCTCGGGTCCACCACGCTGTGTCTGCTGCTCGTGGTCGGCGCCGGGCTGCTGATCGCACGGATCGTGCAGCCGCCGCGAGTCCTGACCGTCGTGCTGTCGGTCTTCGCGCTCACCTATCTCTACCAGGCGCTCCTGCTCGTGCTGCTCGCCGCCACGGCGAACGTCGGGCTGAGCGGCTGGTCCTTCACGTCTGTGACCGTCATCGCGATCCTCAACGCCCTGATCGCCGGGATCGCCGGCCGAGCGACCCGAACGTTCTCGGCGCGCCTGAAGCCCGCCGAGCACAGCCTCCGATGACCGCTCGATGACCGCACTCGGCCGGAATCCATCGCCGCGACGAGGTCTGCTGCCGCGTTTCCTGATGTTCGGTGGTGCCGTCGTCCTGGTGATGGGCGCGCTCGGACTGCGGCTGTTCGACCTCCAGGTCGCCCGGGGCAGCTACTACACGGGCCTCTCCGACGCGCAGCGAACGAGTACGCAGCCCATCAAGACCAGCCGTGGCCTGATCTACGACCGCAAGGGTCGGTTGCTCGCGGACAACGTGCCGACCTTCGCGGTGAAGATCCGCCCGGCGGATCTCGCCGCGGCGCAGCGCCCCGACGTCGTCGCGCGCCTCGCGGAGCTCCTGGACCTGACGCCGGAGAGCATCATCGAGACGCTCGACCGCAATGCCGCCTCGACCTTCGACCTGGTCCGGATCGCATCGGACATACCGACCGAGACCGCCCGCGTCATCGCGCAGGAGCATCTGCAGCTGCCCGGGGTGTACGTCGATGTCGAGGCGCGTCGGGACTACCTGTACGGCCCACTCGTTTCGCACCTGTTGGGCTTCACGGGCGCGATCTCAGCCGACCAGTACGAGGGCCTCAAGCCGCAGGGCTACCTCAACGACGACGTCATCGGCAAGGCCGGCGTCGAGCTGACATTCGAACGCGAGCTGCGCGGCACGTACGGCATCGAGGAGATCGAGCAGGACGCCCAAGGGCGGACCGTGCGCGTCCTCCGGACGGCTCAGGCGCCCGCAGAGGGCAACTCGCTCGAGCTGACCGTCGACGTGGAGACCCAGCGCACGGCCGAGAAGGCGCTGCGTTGGGCCATGAACCTGGTCGGACTGAAGCGCGGCGTATTCCTGGTCATGAACCCACAGACCGGTGAGATCCTGGCGATGGTCTCGCTCCCCAGCTACGACAACAACCTCTTCGCGAAGGGCATCAGCAACGCCGACTACCAGAAGCTCCTCAAGGACCCCGACCACCCGCTCCACAACTTCGCGGTCAACGACCAGTTCCCGCCCGGTTCGACGTACAAGCTGGTCACGGGGTCCGGTGGCCTCGAGGACGGCAAGATCACGGCCCAGAGCCGGATCCAGACGCGGGCGTACCTCACGATCGGACGCTACCGGTACTACGACTGGAATCACGCAGGGTTCGGGAACATCACGATCTACGACGGCTTCGCGCACTCGTCCGACACGTTCTTCTTCCAGGTGGCCGGCCGGTTGGGCATCGACCGTCTGGCCTACTGGGCCCACCAGTGGGGCTTCGGAGAGAAGACGGGCATCGACCTTCCCGCCGAGGCGTCCGGAATCATTCCGACCAACCAGTGGAAGGAAGAGGTTTTCAACGGCCAGCCGATCTACCCGGGCGAGGTGTACCAGGCGGGAATCGGCCAGGGCTACGACATGGTCACGCCACTGCAGCTGATCAACGCGTACAGCGCGCTGGCGAACGGCGGCACGCTCTACCGGCCGCAGATCGTGCGGCGCGTGCTCGGACCGGATGGGACCGTGGTGAAGGACTTCCAGCCCGACCCCATCCGGCAGCTTCCCATGAGCCAGGAGACGCTGCGCACGATGCGCGTGGCCGCCCGGCACGTGCCGACATCGCGGCACACGTACAACCTGGTCGACCTGCCGATCGTGATGGCCGGCAAGTCCGGGACGGCCGAGTTCGGGGTGCGCGACAAGAAGGGCCGGCTGCCGTTCCACTCGTGGTTCGTGGGCTTCACGCCGAAGAACGCGGCCAAGAGCGCATCCGACCCGAATGGGTACGAAGCCGTGAAGCGGACTGACAGCGAGCTGGCCTTCCTGGCCTTCGCGTTCGACTCGCGGACCAAGGGAAACGCCGCGACCGAGATCGTCAAGTACTTCCTGCAGCTTTACTATCACACCAACGTCGACCTGCGCATCAACTCCCTCCTGGTGCGCGATAACTTCTACGGGAACTGAGGGCACGCTGACGAACGTCGAGATTCGGCCCGCACGCGCGGGCCGGACAGGCTGATGGGAACGCTTCGGCTCCAGCCGGCGCGCGTTGGCGCGTTCACGTCCAAGGCGGTCTCGAACTTGTGGAGCGTCTTCGACGTCCAGCTCGCGTTCTACGCGCTGGGGCTGACCGTCATCGGGCTGCTGCTGGCCTACACGAACAGCGCCGCCGCGCCCCTCGCGTCCGGCTCCGTCTTCGGCAGGGCCCTGATGTGGCTTGCCCTCGGGATCATGGCCTTCACGCTGGCCGCCTCGATCGACTACCGCTGGTTCCGCTCCTTCGCGTGGCCCATCTACTTCGTGAACATCGGGCTCCTGGGCGTGACGCTCGCGATCGGCAGCGGCGTCGGCGGTGCCTCGCGGTGGGTCTCGATCATGGGCCTCCAGTTCCAGTTCTCGGAGCTGGCCAAGATCGTCATGGCGATCGTGATCGCCCGTTTCCTCACCTCGCGCGGCGAACGCGTCGGGAATCTCTGGACCATCCTGGGTGCGGGTCTGATCGTCGCGCCGCCGCTCGCTCTGGTGCTCATCCAGCCCGATCTCGGCTCGTCGCTGGTGTTCGGCGCGATCGTCTTCGGGGCGCTGTTCGTGTCCGGCGCCAGCATCCGATGGCTGGCCGTGGTGGTGGTCGCGGGCCTCGCCTCGATCCCCTTCGTCTGGAACAACGTTCTTGCCGACTACCAGCGCCTGCGGCTGATCCGCCTGCTCGATCCCTCATCCGACACGCAGGGATCGCTCTACCAGGTCACCCAGTCGCAGATCGCGGTTGGATCCGGAGGGCTCTTCGGGAAGGGCCTCACCAACGGCGCCATCAGCGACCGCTACCTGCCCGTGAACACGACGGATTTCGCGTACGCGTCCCTGGGCGAGCAGCTTGGCTTCCTTGGCTCGATCCTCGTGCTGGTGCTGTTCGGTGCGCTGATCTGGCGCGTCCTGCTGATCGGCTGGCGCTCCAAGGATCCATTCGGCCTCGCGTTCGCAGCCGGCATCGCCTCGATGCTCTTGTTCCAGGTGCTCGTCAACGTGGGCATGGTCATCGGCCTGATGCCGGTCACTGGGATCCCGCTGCCGTTCATCACCCACGGCGGTGCGTCGCTCATCAGCATCGCGTTCGCGCTCGGCGTGCTCCAGAGCATCAACATGCGCCAGGACCGGCCGAACTGGTAGGTCGCACGACGACGGTTCGCCCGTGCCACAACGAAACACGACAAAGCCGACAGACGCGACGGTGCGGCGGGCGCGAACCCCAGACCGGAACGAGCTAGCGCGGGCTACGAGCCTTCATCTGCGCGATCTCAGCTTTGAATTGGCGCCCCGCGGGCGATCGCTCGAACCACTCGATGAAGTCCGGGTCGTAGGCTGCGATCTGGCCGAGCGACCAGCCGCGGTAGCGGCCGAAGTCCAGGGTGCTGCCCGACGGCCTGCCGCGCGGGACCCCGGCCTCGCCGTATGCCGTCGTCGCCCCGGCCGGCATGTCCGACTCTTCGGACCGCCGCACGAAACGGTCGTTGGTCCGCCGGTCGCGGCGATGGGCCAGCTCGGCGTCGTAGCGGGCGCGCTGCTCCGGGTCCTTCAGGACCGCGTACGCGCCGTTGAGGTCGCGCATGCGCCGCTCGGCCTCGTCACTGGGGTCCCGGTCAGGATGGAATCGCTGGGCCAGGCGCCTGTAGACGGTCGCGATTACGTCGGCGTCCGCCTCGACGTCGACCTGGAGGACCTGGTAATACGTTCGGCGGCCGGTCATGCCGCGCACACGTCCATCCGTCCGAGCGTACCAGAGCAAACGGCCGGCCCACACCACAAGCTCTACCGCGACGAGATCCTCGAGCACTACCGCGTTCCGTGCTGCGCGGGGTCGCGGTCTGAGGACGGCCCCACTCCGGCCGAGCAGGGCTCCATTCGGGTCGAGGAGCGCCCCGGCTTCGGTCGGGCACGGCTGCACCGTTGACGCTCAGCGGCGATCCCGGGTACCATCCTCGTTCCCGCCGATCGGTCCGGGCCTTTCTACGCGCCATGCTGCGTACGACGGACCGCCGGACGGCTTCCTGAACGTCACCACACCGGGGAACCATGTACGCAGTCATCGAAACGGGCGGAAAGCAGTACCGCGTCGAGCTCGGCAATGAGATCGAGGTCGACCGGCTCGACGTAGAGCCGGGCCAGACCATCCGCCTCGAGCGCGTGCTGCTCGTCGCCGACGGCGATGATGCGACCATCGGGCGACCGATCGTCGAGGGCGCGCTCGTCAATGCGGACGTCGTACGGCAGGACCGCGGCGACAAGATCATCGTCTTCAAGTACAAGCCCAAGGCACGCCGGCGCGTCAAGAAGGGCCATCGCCAGGACCTGACCGTGCTCCGCATCGCCGAGATCGCTCTCGGGGACCGCAGCGCGGCCCGTGACGCCGCAGTCGTGGCCGCGGAGCGCCAGGCCGAGCGCGAGGCCGCGGAGTCGGCAGCCGCCGCCCGGGCGGCCGCGGACAAGCAGCTCGCCGCGAAGCTGGCCGCCAGCGACGCGGCCGCCGCGAAGAAGTCCGGCTCGGCGAAGACCGCGGCGGGCTCGGCCAAGTCCGGCGGCGGCACCGCGAAGACCGCAGGCTCCGCCAAGACCGCCTCCAAGCCGGCTGCGACCAAGTCGAAGACGGCCGAGAAGCCAGCCACCACCAAGACCGCTGCCTCGCGGACCCAGGCCGGGGAGGCCAAGGGCACCAAGGCAGCCGCAAGCGGCAGCAAGGCCACCGTCACCGGCAAGACCTCAGCCGCAGCAAAGGCCGCCGCAGAGCCGGCGGAGCCGAGCGGCGAGAACGAGACGGCCGCCGAGCCGACCACGCAGAAGGACGAGTAACCCGAGATGGCTCACAAGAAGGCCGGCTCAAGCTCCAAGAACGGCCGCGACAGCGTCGGCCAGCGGCTCGGCGTCAAGGCTGGCGACGGACAGCTCGTCAACGCCGGGTCGATCATCGTGCGGCAGCGCGGCATGACATTCCTGGCCGGTCAGGGCACCGGCCTTGGCCGCGACTACACCGTCTTCGCGACGGTGACCGGTCGCGTCCGTTTCGAGCACGAACGCCACGACAAGAAGCGCATCCGCGTCGTCGCCGACGAGCCCGTGGCCCAGGCCGCGGCCGCCTCGTCCGCGAGCACGGCCACGACGGCCGCCGACGCCGCCTGAAACCGGAGTCCCGTATGAAGACCGACATTCACCCCAAGTACTACGAGGCGCAGGTCGTCTGCGGCTCGTGCCACACGACGTTCACCGTGGGCTCCACGCGACCCGAGCTCCGCGTCGACGTGTGCTCGAACTGCCATCCGTTCTACACGGGCAAGCAGACGATCATCGACACCGCGGGCCAGGTCGAGCGTTTCCAGAAACGCCTCGAGCGCTCTGCACGAGGCTGAGCCTCCCGCCGGGCAACCGGCTGGGCTGACCTCGGCCAAGAGCGGCACGACACCGATGGCACGTTTCGCATACGGCGGGCAGGCACTGCTCGAGGGTGTGCTCATGCGCGGCCAGCTCGCGATCGGCGTTGCGGTCCGCGGCCCCGACGGCGAGATCTTCGGAGCGAGCGAGCCGCTCAACAGCCTGCTGCACCGCAGCCGGTTCGCGCGCGCTCCGTTCTTCCGCGGCCTCGTGCTGCTCTACGAGACCCTGGTCATCGGGACCCGGTGGCTGATGCGCTCGGGGTCACTCGCGGCCGCGGGCGAGGGCGTGGCCATGGGCCGCGGCACGATGGCCGTCACCTTCGGCACGACGCTGGTCATCGCGATCGGCCTCTTCGTGCTGCTGCCGCTGTTCCTTGCGCAGGGCGCCACCAACGCGGCGATTCCGGGCGGCCAGGCCCTGGTCCAGCACCTCGTCGAGGGCCTCATTCGCGTGGCCATCTTCGTCGGCTACCTGCTCCTGGTGAGCCGCTCGTCGGAGATCCGCCGCGTATTCCAGTACCACGGCGCCGAGCACATGACGATCCACGCGCTCGAGCACGACGACCCGCTCACGATCGAGCGCATCCGCCGGTACCCCACGGCCCACCCGCGGTGCGGTACCGAGTTCCTCGTGATCTTCATCATCGTCAGCATCCTGCTCTTCAGCCTCCTGGCGGGCATGGAGCTGTGGATCGCGATCGTCGGGCGCATCGCGCTGATCCCCGTCGTCGCCGCGGTGTCGTACGAGCTGCTCCGCTGGGGAGCGAAACACCGTGAGAACGTGGCGATCCGGTGGCTCTACATGCCGGGCATCTGGCTCCAGGCCATCACGACCAAGCAGCCCGACGACTCGATGATCGAGGTCGCCATCGCGTCGATGCAGGAGGCCCTCGCTGCCAACGGCGAGGAGGCCCCGGCCGGCAGCGTGATGCCCGTTGTGCAGCCGATCCCCGACGTGCAGGTTCTCGCCGCCGACATGGAGGCCCGTTCCGCGGGCAGCGGGCCCGACACGCCGATCTCGTGAGCCTGGAGGACCGGCTCGAAGAGGTCGAGCGCCGCCTCATGGAGATCGAGGCCGAGTGGGCGACGCCCGAGGTGTCGGCCGATCCCGACCGGAGCCGGAAGCTCGGCCAGGAGCACGCGCAGCTGGCGCCGGTCGTCGAGGACTACCGGAAGCTGCGGGAAACCCGCGAGCAGCTCGCGAGCGCGCGCCGCGAACGCGAGGCCGAGACGGACCCGGAGTTCCACGCGCTGACCCAGGAGGTCATCGCCGAGCTGGAGCAGCGGGAGGCCGATTTGGTCGAGGCCCTTCGTGTCCAGCTCCTGCCGCGCGACCCCAACGACGATCGCAACGTGATCATCGAGATCCGCGCCGGCACCGGGGGCGAGGAGGCGGCGCTGTTCGCGGCCGAGATCCTGCGCATGTACCTCCGCTACGCGGAGCGGCATCGCTGGAAGACCGAGATGCTGAGCGCGAACGAGACCGGCATCGGCGGATACCGCGAGGTGATCCTCCAGGTCAACGGCGCCGGCGCCTACAGCCGTCTCAAGTTCGAAGGGGGCGTGCATCGCGTCCAGCGGGTGCCCGAGACCGAGTCCAGCGGACGGATCCACACCTCGACGGCTACCGTTGCCGTGCTGCCCGAAGCGGACGAGGTGGACGTGGTCATCGACGAGGACAAGGACCTGCGGATCGATGTGAAGCGCTCGTCCGGCCCTGGCGGCCAGAGCGTGAACACCACCGACTCCGCCGTCCGGATCACGCACCTGCCCAGCGGCCTGGTCGTGGAGATCCAGGACGAGAAGAGCCAGCACAAGAACCGCGCGAAGGCCCTGTCCGTCCTCCGCTCACGGCTGCTCGAGATGGAGCAGCGACGCGCCCACGAAGCCGAGGCCGTCGTCCGCCGCTCCATGGTGGGCTCGGGAGAGCGGTCCGAGAAAGTTCGCACCTACAACTTTCCGCAGGACCGGGTCACGGATCACCGCATCGGGCTGGACCTCCACAACCTGCCGAACGTCCTGGACGGCGACATCGACCGCCTCATCGATGCGCTGGTCACCACCGACCAGGCGCAGCGCCTGGGTCACCTGACCGACGCTGCCTCGCCCGAGTGAGCGGGAGGCTCGTGGCGGCATGACGAAGGTCGACGGCCAGGTGTTCGACGCGCCGGCGTCGACGGCGTCTACCGCGGTGGCTCGCGCGACTGACCTGACGGGCGTCCTGGTGCTCAAGCACGATGTCCACTTCCTGCTGAGCGACGCGTTCGGAGACCTGCACCGCGACAGCCGCGGTCTGGGCCTGTATGCGGGCGACACCCGGGTGCTGTCGCAGTACGAGATGCGACTCAACGGCGAGCGCCTGGTGGTCCTGCGGACGGGCAGCGGCGCGAGCTACGCCAGCACGATCCAGCTGACCAACCCGGACCTGCTGCGCAACCCCGGCGACAAGACGGATCCGGACGTGGTGCTGCGGCGGCAGTCGCTCGGCGTGGTGCGCGAGCGCGTCCTCTCGGACACGTTCTCCGAGCGGATCCGGGTCGACAACTACACGCTCCACGAGGAGGCCTGCTGCCTGACCCTGCGACTGGATGCGGACTTCGCCGACATCTTCGAGGTCCGCGGGGTCATCCGCGACGCGCGCGGCCGGCGCCACGCGGACCGCGTCGAGGACGACCAGGTCACCTTCAGCTATGCCGGCCTGGACGGACGGCTCCGGCGCACGCACCTCCGCTTCTCCGAGGCGCCGCGCATCGCCCCGGCGTCGATGTCGTCCGAGGAGGTCGTCGAGCGCCTCCACTCCGGCGCGGGCTGGGACGAGCCGACCGCCGCCGCGATCACGGCCGCGGAACCGGGCCAGATCCTGCTCGTCTTCGACTGGTCGCTGCCGCCGGGCGGCAACCGGACCCTGGGCGTCACCGTCACGCGCGAGGAAGTGCCCGTCTCCGAACGCTATGCCACGCCCGCGCCCGTGGCGCGCATTCTCGGGGGCGAGGAAGCGGAGGCCGCGCACCGCGCCTGGTACACGAGCAGCGCCAGCGTCACGACGACGCACGTCTACGCGGACCGCGCGTTCCGCCGCGCCCTGGCTGACCTGCGGCTGCTCGTGAACAGCGGGCCCGGGCCCGGCGAGCGCTACATCGCGGCCGGCGTGCCGTGGTTCAGCACACTCTTCGGGCGCGATTCGATCATCACGGCGCTCCAGTTGCTGCCGATCCGCCCTCAGATCGCGCAGGAGACGCTGCTGATCCTCGCCCGGCTCCAGGCCACGGAGGTCGACGACCTGAGGGACGCGCAGCCGGGCAAGATCCTCCACGAGCTGCGCACCGGGGAGCTGGCCATGGCCGGTGAGATCCCGCACACGCCCTATTACGGCTCGGTCGACGCCACGCCGCTGTGGCTCATCCTCTTGGGCGAGTACGAGCGCTGGACGGGCGACCGCGCGCTCGTGGACCGCTGCTGGCCGAACGCACTCGCCGCGCTCGCCTGGATCGACGACTACGGGGATCTGGACGGTGACGGCTTCGTCGAGTACGAGCGGCGCTCGCCGCAGGGCCTGGTGAACCAGGGCTGGAAGGACTCCACGGACGCCAACCGCTTCCGCGACGGACGCAACGCCACGGCGCCGCTCGCGCTGGTCGAGGTCCAGGCGTACGTGCTGCGGGCGCGGCGCGAGGTCGCGCGGCTCGCGCGGGCCCGGGGCGACGCGGCGCTCGCGGAGAGCCAGGAGACGGCTGCGGCCGAGCTTGCGGCGCGCTTCGAGGAGCACTTCTGGATGGAGGACGCCGGCACGTACGCGCTGGCGCTCGACGCTGACAAGCGGCCGGTGGACGCGGTGGCGTCGAACGCGGGGCACGTCCTGTGGTGCGGCGCAGCGTCCCCGGAGCGCGCCGCCCGCGTGGCGGAATCGCTGATGAGCCCGGCGCTCTGGAGCGGCTGGGGGATTCGCACGCTCTCGTCGGAGATGGCGGGGTTCAACCCCATCGGGTACCACCTCGGCTCGATCTGGCCGCACGACAACGCGATCGCGGCCGCCGGCCTCCTGCGCTACGGCCTTCGGGAGCAGGCGAGCCGCGTCGCGGGCGCCATGCTCGAGGCCACCATGTACTTCCGCGACTCGCGCCTGCCGGAGCTCTTCTGCGGCTTCGACCGCACGCAGTCCCCGTACCCCGTGCCGTACCCGGTCGCGTGCTCGCCCCAGGCCTGGGCCGCCGGCTCGCTGTTCCAGCTCCTGAGCGCCATGCTCGGCCTGGAGCCGGACGCGAGCGGTCAGCGACTCGTGCTCCACGCACCGTCCCTGCCGGAATGGCTGCCTGAGGTTCGGCTGGAGAACATCCGCGTCGGCGATGCGGTGCTCGATCTGCGCGTGCGGCGATCCGATGGGTCCGCCGGGGTCGAGGTGCTGCGGCGGACCGGCGACCTGGCGGTCCACGTCCGGCTGTGACCGCGCTGCCGGCCCCGAGTCCGACGGTCGGCGGGCTGCTGCACCTGGCCACGGAACGGCTCCGGGCGAGCGGCTCCGAGACGGCGCGCCTGGATGCCGAGGTGCTGCTTGCCCACGTGCTCCACATCGACCGCACCGGCGTCCTCGCCCATCCCGACGGCCGCGTCGGCGACGGGCAGGCAGCGTCATTCGAGGCTGCGATCGCGAGGCGCGAAGCCGGGGAGCCCGTGGCCTACATCCGCGGCATCAAGGAGTTCCACAGCCTGGCGTTCAGCGTCGACGGTCGGGCGCTGATCCCGCGGCCGGAGACGGAGCTGCTCGTGGACCTGGCCGTCGACATCACTCGGGAGGTTCTCAGCAGCGCCCCGCTCGACGCGGCGCGGCCGCCCTTCCGCATCTGGGACGTCGGCACGGGCTCGGGGGCCATCGCGATCAGCGTGACGGTCGCGCTGCTGCGGCGGGGCTACGCGGGCACGTTCCGAGTCCTGGCCACGGACGCATCGGCCGAGGCGCTCGAGCTCGCCCTGGAGAATGCCGTTGGACATGGTGTCGCGGACACCGTCGACTTCGGCCGTGGCGACCTCCTGGACGTGGAGCCGCCGGGTCCCGCGTCGGTCGACCTGATCGTGGCGAACCTGCCGTACATCCGGAGCGATCTCGTGCCCGCGCTGCCGGTCGCGGCGAGCTTCGAGCCGCGCGAGGCACTCGACGGCGGTCCCGACGGGCTGGCCGTGATCCGCCGCTTGATGGCCGCGCTGCCCGGCGCCCTCGGTGCGGAAGGCGCGGCACTGCTGGAGATCGGCGCCAACCAGGGCGACGCGGCCGGTCGCGCAGCCGCGGAGCTGCTGCCCGGTTGGAGCGCCGCCGTGCTGCCCGATCTCGCGGGCAGTGCCCGCGTTCTCCGCCTCGACGTCCCGCGGGACCCGGCATGACGGGCAGGACCAATCCGTCCGGGCAGAGCGGCGCATCGGCGCAGAGCGGCGCATCGGCGCAGAGCGGTGCAGCCGGGGCGAGCGGGCCGCGCGTCCTGGCCGCGGCGGACCCGGCCTCCATCGACGCGGCCGTCGCTGCCCTGCGTGCCGGAGAGCTCGTCGGCATCCCGACGGAGACGGTGTACGGGATCGGGGCGCTGCCGCGGGAAGACCTGCTGGAGCGGCTCCTCGACGCCAAGCGCCGGCCGCAGGAGAAGGGCTTCCAGGTCATTGTGGACGGCCTCGACCAGGTCGCTCATCTGGTGCGGGTGGACGCGGTCGCTCAGCAGTTGGCGGTTCGTCTGTGGCCGGGGCCGCTCACGCTGGTCCTTCCGCTGGCGCCTGGGGTCGAGCTTCCGGGCATCCTGACCGGCGGCCGGCAGACGCTCGGGATCCGCGTGCCCGATCACCCCGTGCCGCGGGCCATCTGCCGTCGGATCGGCCCGATCGCGATCAGCTCCGCGAACCTCAGCGGCCAGCCCGAGGCGCGCACGGTGGACGAGCTGCTCGGCGCGGTCGGGCACGCGCTGACGGTGGTCGTTGATGACGGTCCCGTCCGTGGCGGCGTGGCGTCGACGGTCGTGGGAGTGGCGCCGGACGGCGCGCTCACCTTCTTCCGAATCGGGGCGCTGCCGGAGGAGACCGTGCGGGCCGCCATCGATCCCTGACCGGTACACTGGCAGCGCCAGCCCCGCCGGGAGTAGAACCCATGACGCTGACCGCCGAACGGGGACTCGGCAGCGCCTCGCTCGCCGAGGTGGACCCCGACCTGTGGGCCGCGATGCTCGGCGAGCGCGACCGCCAGCTCGAGAAGATCGAGCTGATCGCCAGCGAGAACTACGTGTTCGCCGCGGTCATGGAGGCGCAGGGCTCCTGGCTCACCAACAAATACGCCGAGGGGCAGCCCGGCAAGCGCTACTACGGCGGCTGCGAGTACGTCGACATCGTGGAGACCCTCGCGGAGGAGCGCGCCCTCGGACTCTTCCCCGGCGCCGAGTTCGTCAACGTGCAGCCGCACTCCGGCGCGCAGGCGAACATGGCGGCGTACCTGTCGGTGCTCGATCACGGCGACCGGATCCTTGGCATGAACCTCGCGCACGGTGGCCATCTGACGCATGGATCGCCGGTCAACTTCAGCGGCAAGTGGTTCGAGGTCCACGCCTACGGCGTGCGTGAGGACGACCACCGCATCGATTACGACGCGCTGGAGCGCCAGGCCGCGGACGTGAAGCCCAAGATGATCGTGGCGGGCGCCAGCGCCTACCCGCGGATCTTCGACTTCGAGCGGCTCGGCGCCATCGCCAGGGCCTCGGACGCACTGCTCATGGTCGACATGGCGCACATCGCGGGCCTCGTGGCCGCGGGCGTCCACCCGAGCCCGTTCCCCCACGCCGACATCGTGACCACCACCACCCACAAGACGCTCCGCGGACCCCGTGGCGGGCTGATCTTCAGCCGCGAGGCGCTCGGCAAGGGGATCGACAAGGCCGTCTTCCCCGGCACGCAAGGCGGGCCGCTGATGCACGTGATCGCCGCCAAGGCGGTGGCGTTCCAGCTCGCCGCGACCGAGGGCTTCCGCGAGGACCAGCGCCGGACGGTGGAGAACGCCCGCGTTCTGGCGGAGACGATCGTCGAGCGCGGCGCGCGGCTGGTCTCGGGCGGCACGGACAACCACCTGATGCTGGTCGACGTCACGCCGCTCGGTGTCACCGGCCGCGAGGCGGAGGCGCTCCTCGACGAGGTGGGCATCACCGTCAACAAGAACGCCATCCCCTTCGACCCGCTGCCGCCCAACACGGCCTCGGGAATCCGGCTGGGCACGCCGGCCACCACGACGCGCGGCTTCGGTGCCGAGGAGATGCGCCGCGTCGGCGAGCTCATCGTCCAGACGCTGGCCGAGCGCGACGATCCCGCCGTGCGCGCCGCAATCGCCTTGGAGGTCCGCGAGATCTGCAGCCGCTTCCCGGCGCCCGGCCTCCCGCAGGCGTGAGCGAGGAAGAACTCCGGAATCTTCCGTACATCCTCATCGCGCTGGTCGCGGCGAGCATCGTCAGCTTCGCGCTCAGCCCGGCGGCGATCCGGGTCGCGCACCGCATCGGCGCGATCGATCAGCCCGACTCCGATCGCCGGATCCATCGCGAGCCCGTCGCCCGGGCCGGCGGCTGGGCCGTCGCCGTCGCCTTCGTGCTGGTCGGAGCCGCCGCCATCTGGCTGACCACATCGTCGGGGCTCGTCTCGCTCGGACGAGTCGACGCGCCCAAACTCGCGGCCCTGCTGGGGGGCGTGCTGGTCGCCGCGATCATCGGCTTCATCGACGACCGGCTGCAGATCCGCGCCCGCTGGCAGTTCGCCGGCCAGATCGCGCTCGCCCTGATCCCGGTGAGCGCCGGCATCACGATCGGCTTCGTCTACAACCCGCTGGCCGGCCCCGGGCAGAGCAACTTCCTGCTGTTCGCGCCGTCGTCGGGGCTGCCGGCGCTGATCACCGTCCTGTGGGTGGTCGGGATGATCAACAGCCTCAACTTCATCGACGGCCTGGACGGGCTGTCCAGCGGGATCGCGCTGATCGCCGTGTCGACGCTCGGCGTCCTGTCCCTCATCCAGGGCGAGGCCGCGGTCGCGCTGCTGTGCGGCGTGCTGGCCGGCTCGCTCGCGGGCTTCCTGCCCTGGAACTTCTATCCCGCGCGGGTCTTCACCGGCACGACCGGGGTGATGGCCGTCGGCTACGCGCTGGCCGTACTGTCGATCCTGGGGACGGCCAAGTACGCCGTGGCGCTGCTCGTGCTCGGCGTGCCGATCATCGATGCCTTCTGGATCATCATCCGCCGGCTGGCCCACAAGAAGTCGCCGTTCACGCCCGACCGCGGGCACGTGCACCACCGGCTGCTGGACCTCGGGCTCACGCACCGGAGCGCGGTCCTGGTGATCTATGGCATCTGCGGGGCTCTCGCCGTCCTGAGCCTCGTCCTGTCCACGGCACAGCAGATGTACACGTTCGCGGGCTTCGTCGTGGGCGGCGGGCTCTTGCTGCTCGTCCTGACGCGGCGGCGGCCCGAGCCGAGGACCAACCGCTCGACGTGAACCCCGCCATGCCAGCCTTCCCGCCGCGAGCCGGTTCCGCGTGGCTTGCAACCACCCGACAGAATCGGCTCCCGCTGCGCGGCCCCGACCCCGCCCCGGTGGCCGCTGGTATACTTCCGCCCGCCCAGACCTGCCTCCCATGAACGGCACCGGACGGGCGGCCTACGCCGTCCTCTTCGCCGAAATCGGCGTCGCGCTCTTCGTGATGACGCTCGTGGGGGCGCTGGTGGGCCACTGGCTCGACCAGCAGTTGCAGACGAACCCGCTCTTCGTTCTGGCCGGATTTCTCGGCGGGGCGCTGGTCGGGGCCGTTGCGGACTACCGACTCATCACCCGGTTTCTCGCCAGGTTCAACGACTGACCTTCGGCCGCGACACGGGAGCGTGCCCGACCAATGGAGCAAGCGTGACGAGCGATCCAAACAGCCGCGAGCTGGAGCCTGCCGAGAGCCTCGAAGAGGGCGATGTCTCGGCGCTCCTGACCACGCCGCCCGAGCCGCGAAAGCGGCGCCTGAGCCCCAAGCGGTTCATCGCGCTGCTGATCGGCGTCGCGCTCGCGATCGACGTCTTCGCCTTCGTCGCGTTCCCGCCCTTCCCGGCCGGCGGCCAGCCCGGCGAGGCGTGCCAGTTCCCTGTCTGCTACATCGAGGGGACGCTCGAGTTCCCGGCGCCGCACGTGGTCTGGCCGCCCCAGGACGAGCACGGCGAGGAGGTCGCGGCCAGCGGGCTGGTGATCTCCGCGGACCCGACGATCCCGTCCACGGTCTTCACCATGTGGGTCGTCGGCGCGATCCTGCTGGTCTTCATTTTCTTCATGACCCGGGGGTCGGCCGGCGTTCCCGGCAAGCTCCAGAACGTCGGCGAGTGGGCGTACGAGTCGCTCGAGGGCTTCGGCGTCTCGCTCGGCGGACCGGCGGCGAAGCGTTACATCCCGATCTTCGTCTCGTTCTTCCTGCTGATCCTGTTCTGCAACTGGGCCGGCCTGGTGCCGCCTGTCGGGCGCCTCGAGCTGCTCCGCGCGCCGACCAGCGACGTGAACGTGACGATCGGCCTCGCCCTGGTGGCGTTCGGGATCTTCGAGTTCGAGGGCTTCCGCCGCCTCGGGGTGCGAGGCTACCTTGGCAAGTTCTTCCCGCTCTACGAGTTCAAGAACGGCATCGGCGCGGGCGCGATCGCGCTCTTCGTCGGGCTGATCGAGCTGATGCTCGAGTTCGTCAAGCCCCTGACGCTGT
>JAXDKU010000081.1:0-6829 GCA_034667005.1 Chloroflexota bacterium | reverse complement strand
CCGCCAGGTGGACGCTAGCCCTGCCTGTCGAACGTCACGCCGCGATCGCGCAGGCTGACGTACGCGTCGTGGCCGATGATCAGGTGGTCCAGCACGGCGACGTCCAGCAGTCGGCCGGCGGCCACCGTTTCCGCGGTGAGGTGCAGATCGTCGGGGCTTGGCGTCGGGTCGCCGGACGGGTGGTTGTGGACGAGGATGAGCCCCGCTGCGTGGCGGCGGATCGCGTCCCGGAACAGCTCCCCGACGCGTACGAGCGCGGCCGACACGTTGCCCTGGTAGACGGTCGGCGTGGCCAGCACCACGTTCTTGCTGTTGAGCAGGACGACCCGCAGCTCTTCACGCTCCAGGCGGCCCATTTGGAGCAGCAGCCGGTCCGCAAGGTCGCGCGGGGCCCGCACGGACCAACGACCCGCAGGCCAGTCCGCCAGCAGCCTCCGGCCGAGCTCGAACGCGGCCGCGACCTGCGCCGCACGGACAGGGCCGACGCCCGGCACCGCGGTCAGCTCCGTAGCGCTCGCCCGACCCAGGCCGTCCAGCCCCTCGAGCCGCACGAGGCAGTCCTCCGCCACCTGGATCGCGGTCGCACCTCGCGTGCCGGAGCCCCATACGAGGCCGATCAGCTCGGCCGCCGTCAGGGCCGCGGGCCCGAGAGACTCCAGGCGCTCACGCGGCCGCTCGGCTCTCGGCAGCTCGCGGATCGTGTGCCTGGAGACGACGTGATCCATGAGGCAGCGCGCTCCCGAGGCTGGTCGCCGTCCGGCCGTGGATCCCTTCCCGGCACCGGACAGCCGGTCGATCTCAGTGCTTCCGGGTCCGAACGACGGAGCCCGCCGATTCCCCCGCCGTCCGGATCCGAAAGCGATGCCATCGTACGAAGAGGCTCTTCACCGGCGGTCGCCTCGGACTCAACCGCGGCTTAGCCGCTCGGCGGGACGAGGCCGCTCGGCGGGGCGAGGCCGCTCGGCGGGGCGAGGCCGCTCGGCGGGGCGAGGCCGCTCGGCGGGGCGAGGCCGCTCGGCGGGGAGAGACCGCTCGGCGGGGAGAGACCGCTCGGCGGGGAGAGACCGCTCGGCGGGGAGAGGCGGCTCGGCGGGGCGAGGCGGCTCGGCGGGGCGAGGCGGCTCGGCGGGGCGAGGCCGCTCGGCGGGGCGAGGCCGCTCGGCGGGGCGAGGCCGCTCGGCGGGTCAGCCCGGGGTGCGCGGCGCGTTGAGCACGATCAGGAGGATCAACCCGTTGTACGTGGCGTGGGCCGCGATCGAGGCGAGGATGCCGCGGCGCACGAACAGCCAGCCGAGCAGCAGGCCCAGCGGCAGGATCTGGACCAGGACCAGGATCGCCTGCTTGGCACCCGTCCCGAAGTCCACGCTCGAGATGTTGAGGATATGGACGAGGCCGAAGAACACTGCGCTTCGGATGATGGCCGACCGCGGACCCAGGTCGCGGAGCCACGCGGCCAGGGCGAAACCCCGGAAGAAGAGCTCCTCCCCGAACGGTGCGACCAGGACCGTCGAGACCGCGATCAGCACCATGTCGGCGCCGGTCCGCGGCGCGGGCACCACATTGGGCGCGTCGGTGCCGCCGAGGAGCATCGACACGACGGTCGCCAGGACGCTGATTGCCACCAGCGACGGGACCGCCACGGTAATTCCGAAACCGATCGCGCCGAGCGCGTTCGTGAGCCGTTGGCGTGACGGCCAGCCCATGTCCCGCCAGGTCAGCGCGCCGCTGCGCACGACGAAGAGCCACACGACGAACCAGTAGGCGGCCGCGACCGACAGCAGGTTCGCCGTGAAGCCGGGTCCCCGGTCCTCGCCCGGGCTGAACCCGATCTGGGCAAGGACCACCGAGACCAGCACGCCGACCATCAGCACGACCCCGAAGCAGATCGCCGGGGACGGCCCGCGATACCGCTCGGGCGGCCGCGTCGCGCCGCGTGCCACGATCTGGTAGCCGGCCGCCGCGGAGAACCCCAGGCCCAGGGCGGCCGTGCCGATGATCCCCAGGATCGGCTGAATCGCACGGGCCGGCTGGATGCCTTCCGCGCTGGCCAGCAGCGTCATGAACAGGATGGCGAAGCCCGCGAGCAGGAGCAGCCACGCGACGAGGTAGAGGCCCGCTGCCGGCCGTCCCTCGAGGCTGAAGATGCTCCCTCCCGGCGGTCCGGTCGGCGGTTCAGTCGGGATCGGCTCCAGCTCGGAGGTCTGGTCCTCCTCGGTCGTGATCGGTCCCGGCGGCTCCGAGTCGAGCGGCACGTCGAGGATTGCCCAGCCGTCCGGATCCGGTCGGTTGGGCGGCGGGGACGGGTCCGTCAGCGCTCCCCGGGGAGCGGCCGCGCTGCCGGAACGATCTCGGCACCGGCAACGGCTGCACTCTGCGAAAGCGCGGGAACGCCCGCCGGCTCGGGATAGGCCGGCTGCGGTACGCCGGTCGGCGTGCGCTTCGGCTTCTGCTGCGGCATGAAGGCAGGTCCGAGCAGCTCAGGTCGCTCGAAGTCCTTGCCGCACCACGCGCAGAGCGACCAGTCCAGCTCCACCAGTCGGGAACAGTTGGGGCAGACGCGGCGCAGCCGGTTGCGGCAGGTCGGGCAGATGATCCATTCCTCGTGCACGGGCCGCGAGCAGTTCGCGCAGTGCGGCTGGGACTCGATCTCGACGAGCATCGCCTCCTCGGCAAGTGCCCGCTCGTTTGCCTCCGCGACCGTCTCCTTCGGCCGGACGATCTTGTAGAGGAAGTACGCGAAGAGGAAGAAGACCGGGGTGAAGAGAATCAGCAGCGTGGCCGCCAGGTACGGCGCCACCGGGTTGGTCGTGCGCTGCTGCATGTCCCGGTAGGCCCAGAAGGCGGTGGCCAACCAGAGAAGCAGGATGTACAGGCCGATCGCCCGGAGGCCCAGCTGGACGATCTCGCTGTTCAGAAAGTCGCTGATCGTCTGCTGGAATTGCCCTAGCACATCCATGCGGTGCGATGCCTCATGCGATCACGGGCGCCGTCAAGATTCGCGCGCCGCCCGGTGAGCCCGTTGGCCGAGTGTACCAGCGGAGGCCTGCCCGGTCCGCTGGCCGGCCGGCGCCGCAGCACGCTCAGTGGAGCGTGTTGGTCGTCCAGATCGCCCCACGCAGGGACGAGGCAAAGCCGGCCAGCGTGACGGCCGCAACCCAGATGACCCCGAAGACCACGAGCGCGAGGAGCTGGCCGACCAGCTGAAGCTCGGGGCTCACGACGCCTGACGTCCCGCGGAACAGGACCGCTCGGAGCGTGTCCCAGCCGAGGATGATGCCGAGCAGGATCGGCACCAGGGCTGCGATGGTGACCACCCAGCACAGCGCCGCCAGCGCGAGCGTCCTCGGCGCCTGCGTGACGAGACGCGTGACCGCCTGGACGACCGCCCATCGATCGGGATGGGGCCTGTCGGCACTTCCGGCTCCTGCGCCATCGGTCGGCACCAGGCCATCCGGGAGCACGCGGAAGTGGGACGCAAGCAGCTGGTGGCCGATGAGGGTCACGACGAGGTCCGCCAGCAGCGCGACCGCGGCGAGCACCAGCAGCTGGTCCGTGACATGCCCGAGCACCGTGAGCACGAACGGGGTGTCGAGCGAGGTCGGGTACTGGAGCTCGGCAATGCCGGCCTTCGCGATGCCCTGGCCGAGCGGCGCGGTCAGCAGGAGGATCGGCAGCAGCCCGAGAAGGTTCAGTGCAGCCAGCCCGGCAACCATACGGTGCCGTTCGCGGCCTCCCAGGGGCCGCGCTGGGCGCTCGCCTCGCAGGCCGGCGGTCGAGCCTCCCGTCACGAGCCGCTCGAACGACGCGAGGTCCGCGTGGGCGGCAAGCACGGCAGCGCCGGCGAGCGCGAGGACAGCGACCGCGCCCGCGAGCGCGGCCACCGGAATCACGTCCGCGGAGAGGCCGGACGTCGTGATGTAGCGCCCGAAGAACACGCTCAGCAGGACGGGGCTCGGGATCCACACGATCGGCAGCAGGACCAGGATCACGCCACCGCGGACCGAGAAGCTCAGCGCGCCGAGCAGCCACAGGCCGGGATCGCGCAGCACAACGTCGAGCGAGGCACCCAGC
This sequence comes from Chloroflexota bacterium, assembly GCA_034667005.1. Lineage (GTDB taxonomy): Bacteria > Chloroflexota > Limnocylindria > Limnocylindrales > CSP1-4 > JAFMJV01. Next base: position 2,758 of record JAXDKU010000081.1, on the reverse strand, counting down.
GCCGAGCGCACGCCGCGGCCCTCTTCCGACCGGACGCCACGTGCCGCCAGGATCCGGCCGCCCGCGGTCACGCCGGAGAACCGGCGGCTTCGAGAGCGCGCGCGAACGCCCGCAACAGCTCGCGGGCCAGCTCGTTGGGTCGCAACGTCGACGCCCGGATGGGATCCCAGGTGATGGCGGTCATCAGGACCAGCGGCCGCGCCCAGGGTCGTGTCTCGTCATCCGCCGGAGGCATCCGAAGCCGGATCAGCTGGCGCCCGTCGGCCTGTGCCAGGAACCCGGCGAGCCCTCCGGCGAGGCTTGGCCCGATGACCTGGAGCGGCGGCAGCGGTGGCGGTCCTGCGATCGGCGCGACGGCGCCTGCCTCCAGGACACCCGACTCATCGCCGGCCCAGAGCGTCAGGAGCCACCAGCCGTCGTCCATGATGCTCGGCGCGCTCATGCCCACCTGCACCTTGCGAGGCGGTTCCAGGCCGCCGCCCCGCAGCTCGACGACCTCCTCCTTGATGAACGAAGGGCCGGGGATCGGTAGGCGTGCGGCAACCACCGAACGATCCTACTCGCGGCTCAGCCCGGCATCACTCGCGAAGGCTGCCTACTCCCATTCGATCGTGGCGGGAGGCTTGGAGCTGATGTCGTACACGACGCGGTTGACGCCCGGGACCTCGTTGACGATGCGGCTGGAGATCTTGCCGAGGACGTCGTACGGCAGCTTGGCCCAGTCGGCGGTCATGCCGTCTTCCGAGGTCACGGCGCGCACCGCGACCACGTTCGCATAGGTCCGGCCGTCGCCCATCACGCCGACGCTGCGCACCGGGGTCAGGATGGCGAAGCTCTGCCACAGGGAGCGGTACAGGCCCGCAGCCTTGATCTCGTCGATGACGATCCAGTCGGCCTCGCGCAGCGTGTCGAGCCGCTCCGCCGTGACCTCGCCCAGGATCCGGATCGCGAGGCCCGGGCCGGGGAACGGCTGCCGCATGACCATCTGCTCGGGCAGATCCATCTGGAGGCCGACCTGGCGGACCTCGTCCTTGAACAGGTAGCGCAACGGCTCGATCAGCTGGAAGCGCATGTCCGCGGGCAGCCCACCGACGTTGTGGTGGGTCTTGATCTTCTGCGCGGTCTTCGTCTCGGGGGTGGTCGACTCGATGACGTCCGGGTACAACGTTCCCTGCGTGAGAAAGTCGATGCGCCCGAGCTTCGCGGCCTCCTCCTCGAAGACGCGGATGAACTCGTCGCCGATGATGCGGCGCTTCTCCTCCGGGTCCTCGACGCCGGCCAGCCGCGCGAGGAAGCGAGCCCGCGCGTCGACCATCACCAGGTCCATCCCCAGGTTGGCCTCGAAGGTCTGGCGCAGCAGCTCCGACTCACGCTTGCGCATGAGCCCATGGTCGACATAGATGCACGTGAGCCGATCCCCGACCGCTCGATGCACCAGGGCGGCAGCCACGGCGGAGTCGACCCCGCCCGACAGCGCGCAGATGACCTTCCCGTCCGATCCGGTCGCCAGCGCGTGGGCGTCCACCCGCTCGCGGATCTGGGCCACCGTCGAGTCGATGAAGTTGGCCGGCGTCCAGGTCTGGCGCGCACCCGCGATGCCGACCACGAAGTTGCGCAGCACGTCACGCCCCTTCGGCGTGTGGGCGACCTCGGGGTGGAACTGGATGCCGTAGAGCCTCCGCGACCGATCGAAGAGACCGGCGTACGGCGACGAGTCCGTCTGCGCGGAAGCCTGGAAGCCCTCCGGCAGCCGGGTGATCGAGTCGCCGTGACTCATCCAGACGGGCTGCTCACGTTCGAGCCCGGCGAACACGCCGTCCCCGGCCGTGATCTGGATCGTGGCCGGGCCGTACTCGCGCCGGTTCGCCGCCATCACGTCCCCGCCCAGCTCGCTTGCCATGAGCTGCGCCCCGTAGCAGATGCCGAGCACCGGGATCCGGCCGCTCCAGATGGCGGGATCGGGCTTCGGCGCACCTTCGTCGTAGACGGACATGGGGCCGCCGGACAGGATCACGCCCTTCGCTCCGCGGCGGAGCAGCTCGGCATACGGGATGTCGTGCGGCAGGAGCTCGGAGTAGACATTCAGCTCGCGGACGCGGCGCGCGATGAGCTGCGCGAACTGGCCGCCGAAGTCCAGCACCACCACGCTGTCAGGCGCGGCGTCGGCGTCACCCCCTGCGCCGCTGACCGGCCGGTCGTCCGCGGCTCGCTCCGGGGGCGGCGCATGAAGCGCGGTCTCGAGGTAGGCCTCGACCTCGGCATCGTCGGGCGCAAGGACTCGGTGACCCGCGTTGGCGGGCTCGCCGTGGACGGTCTTGCCGCGCTTCGGGCGCGCCGGAGCTTCGCGGTCGGCGGACTCCTGCCCGCCGGCCTGATGCGTGTCGATGAGCTCCGCGTCCGTCAAGCGATCCGTTGCGCCTCCCTGCCCGTGGCCCCAAGTCTAGCCGGGGACGGGGGCCGCCGGCGGCCGATGACGGGCGAAAATCTCGCGTAGGCGGTCGTGCGGGATGGCATAGGCCGTGTTCCCATCGATCCCGGTCATCGTCTCGGCCGCAACCAGCGCGTTGGCGATCGCCTCTTCGGTCGCCTCGATCGCAGCCCAGAAGAGCGGGCTGATGTACGCGTCGTCCAGAGTGGTGACGCTGTGCGTGAGGGATGCATCCGGGAGCTCCCTGATGCGAAACGGGCCGTTGCCCGTGGCGAATGCCAGGAACAGGTCGCCGCTGCTGTTCTCCCCGGCGCCGCCGGTTCGCGCGAC
>JAXDKU010000080.1:0-3905 GCA_034667005.1 Chloroflexota bacterium | reverse complement strand
GGTGGCGCAGGCATCCAACGGGACTTCTGGCCCGTATTCAGGAATACGGAGGGAGCGGTCCTATACTTAGCGTTCCCGCCGGGCGCGGCTTGGTGGGTTCGGTTTCGGAGGCCTCTTCCCCTTGAACAGTCGGTTCTTGCGCAACGGCGTCGTCACGCTCGTGCTGGTGGTCGGCACGGCGCTGCTTCTCTACATGGTCCTGTTCAGCAACCCCGCCGCGAATCGGATCCCGTACAGCGGGACCAGTGACTCGTTCCTGAGCCAGCTCAGCGCCGGCCAGGTCCAGAAGGTCGTGCAGCAGGGCGAGCAACTTCAGGTGACCCTAGCCCAGCAGGTGGAAGGCCGCCCGGTGGTGAAGATCACCAACGTCCCGAGCGTGCTGACCGATGTCAGCCAGGTGATCCAGCAAACCTGCTCGACCTCCGGCGCCAAGTGCACCGCTCAGGCCATCCCGTTCAGCGTGACGCCCGCCGATGACAGCGGCGCCTGGATCGGGCTCCTGCTCTCCGCGCTGCTGCCAGTGCTACTGATCGGCGTGTTCCTGTACTTCATGTTCCGGCAGGCCCAGGGCACCAACAACCAGGCGCTCAGCTTCGGCAAGAGCCGCGCCCGGATGTTCCTTGGCAGCAAGACGGTCGTCACGTTCCAGGACGTGGCCGGCGTCGACGAGGCCAAGATGGAGCTCCAGGAAGTCGTCGAGTTCCTCAAGTACCCCGAGAAGTTCAACTCCCTCGGAGCCCGCATCCCGCGAGGCGTGCTGCTGGTCGGGCCGCCAGGCACGGGCAAGACCCTGCTGGCACGCGCCGTGGCCGGCGAGGCCGGGGTCCCGTTCTTCAGCATCTCCGGCTCCGAGTTCGTGGAGATGTTCGTCGGCGTCGGCGCGAGCCGCGTCCGCGACCTCTTCGACCAGGCCAAGCGCAACTCGCCGTGCATCGTCTTCGTGGACGAGATCGACGCCGTCGGCCGCCAGCGCGGTGCGGGCCTCGGCGGGAGCCATGACGAGCGCGAGCAGACCCTCAACCAGATCCTCGTGGAGATGGACGGCTTCGACACGAACACCAACGTGATCGTGGTCGCCGCCACCAACCGCCCCGACGTCCTCGATCCCGCGCTCCTGCGGCCCGGTCGCTTCGACCGCCAGGTCATCCTCGATCGCCCCGACATGAAGGGCCGGCTCGAGATCCTGCGCGTGCACGTGAAGGGCAAGCCGCTCGACAAGTCGATCGACCTCCAGCACGTCGCGCGCCAGTCGCCCGGCTTCTCCGGCGCGGACCTGGCCAACCTCGTCAACGAGGCGGCCATCCTGGCCGCGCGCCGCAACAAGAAGCTGATCGGCACCGGCGAGTTCGGCGAGGCGCTCGAGCGCGTCGTCGCGGGTCCGGAGCGCAAGAGCCGCATCATCTCGGACGCCGAGAAGGCGATCATCGCCTACCACGAGGGCGGCCACGCCCTGGTGCAGCGGATCCTGCCGAAGTGCGACCCCGTCGCGAAGGTCAGCATCATCAGCCGCGGCATGGCCCTCGGCTACACGATGGGCCTCCCGACCGAGGACCGCTATCTCCAGTCCAAGACCGAGTTCGAGGACAAGATCGCCGGCATGCTCGCCGGCAACGCGGCGGAGCGTCTGATCTTCGGCGACACGACCACGGGCTCCTCGAACGACATCGAGAAGGCCACCAATGTGTCCCGCCGGATGGTCACGGAGTTCGGCATGAGCGACAAGCTCGGCACGCTGGCCTTCGGAAAGCGCGACGAGCTGGTCTTCCTGGGCCGTGAGATCGGCGAGCAGCGCAACTACTCGGACGACATCGCCCGCCAGATCGACGAGGAAGTCCGGGCCATCATCGACAAGGCCTACAGCCGGGCCATGGACGTCCTGACCACGCACAAGGACCGGCTCATCCAGCTGGCCGAACGCCTGGTGGCGGAAGAGACGGTCGAGGGCGAGGCCTTCGATCAGATGTTCGCCGACCTTCCCGACCCGAGGAAGGACGCCGGCGGCTCCTCCACGCCGATCCCGCTGCCCCAGCCCGAGCGACGACCCGTCGACGCGCCGCAGCAGGCCCCCAAGCCCAGCCCGTCACCACAGCCCGCCTGATCCAGGCCCCCGGCACCATCGACGGCCCGCCCGAAACGGCGGGCCGTTTGCGTCGCGGCGCCACGACGATCGTGAGGTCGCGGCGACCCACGCCTTCGACCACGAACGCGACGACGCGCAGGGTGCGCCGGCCGAACGTGCCGGCACGGTGGAGACGGTACCCTGAGCGCCGCTCAACGCGATCCTTTGGGAGGAGGACCTTTTGACCGATAGCCTGGCGCAGGTCGACGCGTTCATCGAACGCACCGCGGACGAACGCCTGGAGGACTACCAGGCGTTCCTGCGGATCCCGAGCATCTCGACGCTCAGCGAGCGACGCGAGGACATGGTCGAGGCAGCGGAGTTCATCGCGCGGCACATGCGCGAGAGCGGGCTCGAAAACGTCGAGGTCTCGCCGACGCCGGGGCATCCCATCGTCTACGCGGACTGGCTGCACGCGGAGGGGGCACCGACCGTCCTGGTCTACGGGCATTACGACGTCCAGCCCGTGGACCCCCTCGACCTGTGGGTCCGCCCGCCGTTCGAGCCGCGCGTCGAGAACGGGCGCATCTACGCGCGAGGCGCGGCGGACGACAAGGGCCAGGTCCACCTGCACCTGTGGGCGGCACGCGCGTGGCTGGCCACGGAGGGCCGGCTGCCGGTCAACGTGCGGTATGTCTTCGAGGGCGAGGAGGAGTCCGGCTCCACCAACTTCGACCAGTGGCTCGAGGAGAACCGCCACCGGCTGGGCGCCGACCTGGCCATCGTCAGCGACACCGGGTTCTTCGAAGGGAACGTCCCGGCCATCACCATCGGCCTGCGCGGCCTGATGTATGCCCAGATCGACGTGACCGGCCCAACGGTCGACCTGCACTCGGGGTCGTATGGCGGCAACGTCCAGAACCCCGCCATCGCGCTCGCGAAGATCGTGGCCGGACTCAAGACCGACGAGGGCGCCGTCGACGTCCCCGGCTTCTACGACGAAGTCCGCACCCTGACCGCGCGGGAGCGCGAGGAGTTCGCGCGCCTGCCCCTGGACGAGCGTGAGTTCGCGGACGGTCTGGGTGTGCCCGAGCTGTTCGGCGAGCCCGAGTTCCGGGTCCTCGAGCGGCGCGGCGCGCGGCCGACGCTCGACGTCAACGGCATCTGGGGCGGGTTCCAGGGGGAGGGGAGCAAGACGATCATCCCGGCCCACGCCCACGCCAAGATCAGCACGCGCCTCGTCCCCGACATGGACCCGCAGCGGACCTTCGAGCGGGTCCGCGAGCGCGTGATGGCGCTGGCGCCCCGGGGTGTGAACGTCGAGATGCGCCTCCTCAACACCGGCATGTGGAGCCTCACCGGGATCGACCACCCGGCGATGGAAGCCGCGGCGCGGACCATCGAGGAGGTTTTCGGCCAGGCGCCCGTCTACCTGCGCGAGGGTGGCTCCATCCCGGCCGCGGCGTCGTTCGGTACGCTCCTGGGCCTGCCGGTCGTGCTGCTGGGATTCTCGAACCCGGACGACCAGGCCCACGCGCCCAACGAGTCGATGGTGCTCGCCAACTACGAGGGCGGCACTCGGGCCGTGGCCCACTACTGGCAGGAGCTCGCCCGGACCTTCTCCTCCTGAGGGCTCGCCGGGCGCACAGGCGCGTCCGGTTGGTACCGATGGTGTGGGGAGGTAGGAGGTTCGGAAGGCTGCCCGCGGGCACTCGGCGCTGGTAGCTTCGCCCTGCGTCGTCCCATTTGCCGGCGACCGTCCGCCTCGTCACGCGGGCGAGGGTGCACTCCGGGCAGCTTGAGGAGCCGTGAAGATCAGCCGCTGGAGCCGTCACCCCGATGCCCC
>JAXDKU010000079.1:0-12509 GCA_034667005.1 Chloroflexota bacterium | reverse complement strand
GCCGATCGTGCCCTCGGCGACGCTCTCGCCGAGCTGCGGCATCTGCACCTTGGGCAAGACGAATGACCTCCGGAGCGCGTTTCCGAGCTGTTGACGGCGAGTCTATCGCCCTTGGCCTTCCGTGGGGAGAGTGCGGGGCTGGCTCTGCGCCGGCCGGACAAACGCCAATCCCCGTGGCGTTCGCCTCTCTGCCTCGACTGGAACGGTGCCTGACGACAACCAGGCGATGCATCTGACCAGATTTTGACCCTGGACCAGCGGTTTCAGGAGGGGCCCGAGCCCCTGTCCGACGCTTGCGCTACACCCATTGGCATGTGACCGGACGCATCATCGGATCAGTACGCCGCGAGGCGCCTCACGGCCGTGGCGATTCGGTCCGGGCTGGGCATGAACCATTCTTCGAGCGCGTGGTTGTACGGCACGCCCGGGACGTCCGGTCCGGTGACGCGCACGATCGGCCCGTCCAGGTATTCGAAGGCCTCCTCGGCGATGAGCGCGGCGATCTCCGCTCCGTAGCCGCCGAACCGGTTGTCCTCGTAGACGATCACGGACTTGCCCGTCTTGCGGACCGAGTCGAGGATCGTGGCGCCGTCCAGCGGCCGCAGCGTGCGGATGTCCACGACCTCCGCGCTGATGCCGTCCGCGTCGAGCAGCTCGGCCGCCTCCAGCGCGTACTGGACCATCAGCCCGTAGCCCAGGATCGTGACCTGCGAGCCCTGCCGCACGACCTTGGCCGAGCCGAGCGGCACGGTGTAATCCGTGTCCGGCACCTGGCCGCGGACGGAGCGGTACATCTTCTTGTGCTCGAAGAAGAGGACCGGGTCGTCGTCGCGGATCGAGGAGCGCAGCAGCCCTCGCGCGTCGTACGGCGTCGAAGGGATGACCACCTTGAGTCCCGGAACGTGGGCGAAGAAGGCTTCGACCGACTGCGAGTGGTACAGCGCGCCGTGGACGCCGCCCCCGTACGGCGCCCGAATCGTGATGGGGCAGGTGAAGGCGTTGTTCGAGCGGAACCGCATGCGGGCCGCCTCGCTCACGATCTGGTTGAAGGCCGGCATGATGAAGTCGGCGAACTGGATCTCCGGCACGGGCCGCAGCCCGTTGACGGCCGCACCGATCGACGCGCCGACGATCATCGATTCCGTCAGGGGCGTGTCCAGGACCCGGTCCCCGCCGAACTCGTCGAAGAGGCCGTCCGTCGCCAGGAAGACGCCGCCCTTCTTGCCGACGTCCTCGCCGAGCACCACGATCGTCTCGTCGCGGCGCATCTCCGTCTGGAGCGTCTGCCGGATCGACTCGATCATGGTCATGATCGGCATGGCTTCAGCTCTCTCCCGTAAGCGGGCCGCCGTCGCCCATGAACCGCGCACTCTGCCAGTGGGGATCGTCCATGCGGGCGGGCGGGCTCTCGGCGTAGACCCACCGCTGCGCCGTGGCCGGATCGGGATCGGGCTCGGACTCCGCGTGATCCGTGGCGTCCTCCACCTCGGCCTTGATCGACGCGGCGATACGCTCCTCGCCCGCGTCGTCCAGCACACCGGCATCGCGAAGCTGCGAGCGGAAGTGCGGCAGCGGGTCACGGTGCATGCCGGCCTCCAGGTCCTCCGCCGGCCGGTACTTGGACTGCTGGTCGTCGGACGAGTGCCCCGTCAGGCGCGTCACCTTGGCCTCCAGGAGCGTGGGCCCCTCGCCTGCCCGCGCCCGGTCGATGGCCACCTTGGCCAGGCGGTAGCACTCGAGCACGTCGACGCCGTCGAGGATGACCCCCGGCATGCCGTAGCCGGCGCCACGCACCGCGATGTCCTCGACCGCGCTCTCCAGCTTGCTCGGCACGCTGATGGCGTAGCCGTTGTTCTCGATCACGAAGACAACCGGCAGGTCGTGGATGCCGGCAAAGTTCATGGCCTCGTGCACATCGCCCTGGTTGCTGGAGCCCTCGCCCGTGTAGGTGATGGCGACCTGTCCGGTCTTGCGCACCTTCGCGGCCCAGGCAATCCCCGTCGCGTGCAGCAACTGGGTGGCGACCGGCGACGAGACCGACAGGATGTTGCGATCGGCCACGCCGTAGTGGCCGGGCATCTGGCGCCCGCCGGAGCTCGGGTCGATCCCCTTGGCGAACTGGGCAAGCATGATCTCGCGCGGCGTCATCCCGAAGGTGATCAGGCTGGCCACCGAGCGGTAGTACGGGACCATCCAGTCGAGGCCCTTCTGGAGTCCGTACGCAATCCCGACCTGCGCGCCCTCGTGCCCCTGCCCGCTGATGACGAAGGGGATCTTGCCGGCGCGGTTGAGGATCCACATGCGCTCGTCGATGGCGCGGGCGAGCGCCACGAGGCGGTACATGTCCAGGAGGTCGTCGCGCGAGAGCCCGAGGTCCTCTCCGAGCCCCCCGGTGCTGGCTGCCGGGGCGTCGGGCGCCTTGGTCGCCATCGCTCGCCGCCTCCTCTGGCTAGAAGTTGATCGACCGGCCGTCCACGGCGAGGGCGGCCTCGCCGAGCGCCTCGGACAGGGTCGGGTGCGGGTGGACCGTCTCGCCCAGCTCCCAGACCGTCGCCTCGAGGAGCATGGCCGCGCTGGCCTCGGCGATCAGGTCCGTCACGTGTGGCCCGATCATGTGGACGCCGAGGAGCACGTCGGTCTCCTTGTGGGCGATGACCTTGGTGAAGCCCTCATAGTCGCCGCCGATCAGGGCCTTCCCGATCGCCTGGAACGGGACCTTGCCGATCTTGATCGGAATGCCGTCGCGCTCGCACTCGGCCTGGGTGCGGCCGATCGAAGCGATCTGCGGACGGCAGTAGGTCGCTCGCGGCATCTTGAGGTAGTCGACGCCTTCGCCCTCGGCGCCAACGATCGAGTTGACCGCGGTGATCCCCTCGTGGGCCGCCACGTGCGCGAGCAACAGGCCGCCGATGATGTCCCCGATCGCATAGAGGTGCGGCTCGGCCGTCCGCATCCTGGCGTCGACCTTGACCACGCCCTTCTCGACCTTGGCCCGCGTTGACTCCAGCCCGACTTTGTCGGTGTTCAGGGCACGCCCGGCGGCCACCAGCATCTGGTCGGCCCGCAGCTCCTGCGGCGGCTCGCCCTCCTTGCCGACCATGACGCAGACACCCTTCTCGTCGGCGGTCACCGACGCGGCGTCGAAGCGCGCGGAGGTGATCACCTTCATGCCACGGCGGGTGAACGACCGCTCCAGCTCCTTCGAGAGCTCTGCGTCCTCCAGCGGGATCAGCGCCGGCAGGTACTCGAGCAGCGTCACCTCCACGCCGACATCCCGGTAGAAGCTGGCGAACTCGACGCCGACGGCTCCGCCGCCGACCACGATCAGGCTCTTGGGCAGCGTCGTGCTCTTGAGCACGTCGTCGCTGGTGACGATGCGCTCCCCGTCCGGCGTCAGGCCCGGCAGGCTCTTGACGCGGCTCCCCGTGGCGAGGATCACGTCGTTGCCCTCGAGCACGATCTCGCCGTCGGGCTGACCGCTGTCGTCGAGCTTCGCGACGCGGACCTTCTTGCCGCCCTGGAGCGTGCCGCGTCCACGGATGAACTCGACCTTGTTCTTCTTGACCAGGCTCATCAGACCCTTGTGGAGCCGGTCGACCACCTGCTGGCGGCGCGCCGCGACCTGGCCGTACTCGACGGAGGGGGCGCCGTTCAGGGTGATGCCGAAGTCACCCGCATGCACGATGCGCTCGTAGAAGTCGGCGGCCTCGAGCATGGCCTTGGTCGGGATGCAGCCGGAATGGAGGCAGGTCCCGCCGATCTTCGCCTCGTCGACGAGCGCGACCTTGAGCCCCATCTGCCCTGCGCGGAAGGCGGCGCTGTAACCGCCGGTGCCGGCGCCGAGGATGACGAGGTCGAAGCTGTTCGACGATCCGACGGCCACGCGTCAGGGCGCCGTCGCGAGAGGGATCACGAACGTAGCGTACCAAAGGGTCGCCTCCGCGCCGCGACGGCTCGCGGGTGGCCCGCGCCTGCCTATACTCCCGCCTCCATGGAGCAGGGATTGGTCGCCGCGGCGCTCGTGGTGCTCGGCTATCTGATCGGGTCGCTGCCCATGGGCGTGCTCGTCGCGCGCCTCACCGGCGGCCGCGACCCGCGGACGGTCGGGAGCCGCCGGACCGGCGGCACCAACGCGCTGCGTGCCATGGGACCGGCCCGGGCGTTGACGGTGGGGCTGCTGGACATCGCCAAGGGCGGCGTGCCGGTGCTGATCGCGCGGTTCGCCGGCGCCGACGAGCTGATCCAGGCACTGGCGGGGATCGCCGCGGTTCTCGGTGCGTGGCGGTCCGTCTTCCTGCGCTTCCACGGCGGGCGCGGGGTCGCAACGGCGATCGGCGGCCTGCTCGTCGTCGCGCCGCTCGTCGTGATCATCTCGGCGCCGGTCTTCTTCGGCGTCATCTGGCTGAGCGGGTACGTCTCGCTGGGCTCCCTGCTCGGATCGGGGGCGGCCGGCGCGATCCTGGTCGGGTTCGTCGCGGCCGGTTGGCTCGAGCCGATCTGGCTGGTCTACGGCATCGCGGCGATCGCCATCGTCTGGGTCGCCCACACGGACAACATCCAGCGCCTGATCCATGGGCAGGAGCGCAAGTTCGTGTTCGGGGATCGCGAGCCGAACTGAGGCAGCGCGCCGGCGGGCGGCTGAGCGTCTAGCTCCGGCGAACGGCGCCGAGCAGCACGTAGAGCGTGCCCACGACCAGAACCACGAGCAGGACCGGGGTGACGGCCAGGATCCGGTCGACGCCCGGGACCATTGCCGAGAGCACGTTCAGGACGAGCACGGCCACGACGACGGCCGCCATCAGCAGCACGACCTGGCGGTCGGTCACGCGGCGGCGGGTCGGCTCGGTCACGGGGTGGGGCGGGTCCGCGCCGTCACGGATCGTGTCCGGGTCCGTGGCGCCGCGGGGGTCACGTAGGGTCGGCCTGCGACGGGATGCCGATCGGCGCAACCAGGACGCGGCCGGCCAGCACGCGGCCGCCAGGGGTCAGCAAGCCGACCTTGGGGCGATGGAACGTGATCGTCGCCTCGGCATGCGCGCACGGGTCGGACGGGACGCCGCTGGTCAGGTCCAACGCGGTCGGCGTGTCCACGGCCAGGACCGGTACGCCGGACCGGCGTGCCTGCTCGATGAGGTCGACGGCGCTGCGGATCGGTTCCCAGAGTGAGCCACGAACGCCCGTGCCGAGCAGCGCATCCACGACGAGCGACGCCCGGTCGATCCCGTTTCCGAGCATGGCGACGGCGCGCGGCCCTCCGGCGTGCATCCGCTCGATCCCGTCGAGGCCCTCCAGCCGGTCCCAATTTCCTGCGGCATCCCGGGTGGCCGGCCGCTCATCGGCAGAGACCAGCGCAACCGCCACACGAAAGCCGGCCGCGGAAAGGTGTCTCGCCGCAACCAGGCCGTCGCCGCCGTTGTTGCCGGGTCCACAGAGCATCAGCACGACGCCCGTCACGGGCCGGTCCGCCGTCACGATCAGCGCTCGCGCAGCGGCCGCCACCGCGACACCTGCCTCCTCCATGAGGCGCTCGCCTGGCATGCCCATCCGCTGGGCTCGTGCGTCGGCGCCCCGCATCTCCTCGCCGGTCATCGGCCGCATCCGGCCCCGCGCGAGCCAGTGCTTCGCCAGTGTCTCCAGGTCTGCATCCGTCGCGAGGAACGGATCCTCGGTGGGCAGCATCTCCGGCACGGTCGCCTCGACGGTCACGGCATGCCTCCCGGGAGGCGAACGGCGCCCTGGGGCCCGCGCTCCAGCAACCCGTCCGCGGCCAGCGCATCCAGCGCGGCAAGGACGGATGGCTGGTCGTGGTCGCCGAGCGGGCCGTCGAAGCGGACCCACTCGCCACCCGGGGCGAGCCTGAGGCGGTCGACGATCCGGCCGCGGAGCCAGCGCGAGGTTCGGGCGAACGGCTGGCGCGCGGGAGCTCGGCGTCCACGGCTCGCGGCGGCCGTCGCGGTGCCGATGCCAGGCAGCGTGCCGATTCCGGTCGCCAGATCGGCGCCGGTCGCCTCGGCGGCGGTCGCTTCGGCGGCGGTCGCCTCAGAGGCGTAGCGGCACCAGGCCTGGAGCGGGCAGGCTCCGCACACAGGGTTGCGCGGCCGGCAGATCGTCGCGCCCACATCCATCACGGCGTGCGTCCAGGCATCCGGCCGTAGCGGGTCCACGAGGCGGTCCGCCGCCGCCTGGAGAGCGGCAGCAGACGGCGCTCCGGCGGCTCCCCAGCAGATGCGGCCCACCACCCGCCGCACGTTCGTGTCAACGGCGGCGGTTGCAGCCCCGAAAGCGATTGCCGCGACGGCCCTCGCGGTGTAGCCGCCAACCCCGGGCAATGCCCTCAGCTGTTCCGGGTCTGACGGGACGCGGCCGTCGTGCCGCTGGACGATCTCGGTCGCCGCGCGCCACAGGTTCACCGCCCTGCGGTTGTAGCCCAGGCCGGCCCAGGCGCGGACGGCGTCCGCCACTGACGCGCGACTGAGCGCGGCCGGCGTCGGGAATCGACCGACGAATGCGTCCCACGCCGGCTCGACGCGCGCCGCCTGGGTCTGCTGAAGCATCACCTCCGACACCAGCACCGACCACGGATCGCGAGTACGCCGGAAGGCGAGCATCCGGCCATTTGCCGCGTACCAGGACGCGAGCGCCGGCTGCAACGAACCTGGATCGACGGGCATATCCACAGAACGGCCATCGTACGCGCTGCGGCCGTAGCATCAGGACTCCCACGCATGTCCGATCCTTCCACCGTCCTCGAACACGGCCGCCCGCTGCGCATCGCCCAGGTGGCGCCGCCGATGGAGCGCGTCCCGCCGGCAGCCTACGGCGGTACTGAGCGCGTGATCGCCGAGCTGTCGCGAGAGCTGGCGGCCCGTGGCCACGAGGTGATCCTCTTCGCGAGCGCCGACTCCGAGTCGCCCGGACGGCTGGTCGCGACGGTGTCCCGCCCCCTGCGGGCGGACGGCGACGAACGGGACCCGAGCGCCGAGTACGCTCGGACGATCCAGCTGGTCCTCGCGAACGAGGACGCATTCGACGTGGTCCATGGACACCTGGACTTCTGGAATCCCGCCCTGGCGCGCGCGTCGCGCCGGCCGGTCGTCGCGACGTTCCACGGGCGCCTCGACTATCCCGACGCGGCGGACCTCCTGCGCGACACGCCCGCCCACCTGGTCGCGCTGAGCGACGCGCACGCACGCCAGTCGGAGGCCGTCCGCTTCCAGTCGGTCGTCAACAACGGGCTCTCCCTGGAGGCGATGCCGTTCGGCGAGCGGCCCGGTGACGATCTCTGCTTCGTCGGCCGGATGACGCCGGAGAAGGGCGTTGCCGACGCGATCGAGATCGCGGCCCTCACCGGGCGGCGGCTGCGCATCGTGGCCAAGGCTCCGTACCTGGCGACGGAGCGCGAGTACTACGACAACGTCGTGCGGCCGGCGCTGCGCACGGCCGACGTCGAGGAGCTTGGCGAGCTGGCGCAGACCGAGCGCGACCGGGTGCTGGCGAGCAGCTACGCGATGCTAATGCCGAGCGACTGGCCCGAGCCGTTCGGGCTCACCGCGATCGAGTCGCTTGCCTGCGGGACCCCGGTGGTCGCCCGTTCCGTGGGAGCACTGCCCGAGATCGTGCGGGAGGGCCGCGATGGCTTCCTCGGCCGCGACGCCACCGAGATGGCCGCCGCCCTACCCGCCGTTTCAGCGCTCGACCGGGCGCAGATCCGCCGCGACGTGATCGAACGGTTCTCCGCGTCCCGCATGGCAGACGCGTACGAGGCCATCTACCGGAGGGTGACCGCGAGCCAGCCTTGACAGGGTGACGGCCGGGCCGCGGGTCGGCCGTCCGCGCGGGGCGACCGTGGCGGCGGGTCGGGCAGCGCCGTGGCCTTGTAGGCCGCGACTGATCCGGGCCTGCCTTACCGGGCCGGTTTCCCGCGCCGCGGCCTCCGGTATGCACGCAGCGACTGAGTCGACCGCCCCGGCCGGCCGATCATGCGTCCAGGACATGATTTGCAGAGGGCCTCGGCGAACCGATGCGTGCCAGGCATCGATTCGCCGGCGGACTGGTCGAGACATGCATTGCGCGCATTCACTGACGACGCAGTTCGGCCTCAGGGGGACCGACGCGCCGCGACGCGGCCAAGTCATTCGCTCGGTGCATGCGTCCACCTCAGTGCCCACGTCCACCTGAGTGCCCACGTCCACCGCCGATGCCTACCTCCACCTGGTTGATGCGGCCACCAGGGACGCTCCGCAGACAAGGCCCGCACGCCAGACCTAGGAGAAACGCGCCGGACAGCAGACGACCCGGTCCCTCTTGGGTCCCGGGTCGTCTGACTACCCTCCGATGGAAGTGGCGGTCAATTCCGCCAGTCGGATGCCCTCATGTTCAGCTTGCCCACCACCGAGCGGTAGTAGTTGCTGGGTCTGTGGGGGTCGAGGATCCCGGACGCCCACCCCGGCGAGCGGCGCGGGTTGAAGGAGACGGCGAACTTGCCCACGGCAAGCGGCGAGCTCCAGAAGATCTGCCGGATGGTCTTGTTGGTCGTGAACAGGCCCTTGAGGAGATAGCCGGCCTGGCCGAACCCCTCCGCGATGACCGCCCGCGCACCCGTCCGGAGGAAGCCGGCGCCGTAATTGTCGACGCGTGACTTGGCCACCGAAAGGCTGGGATTGGGACTGCCCCACTCCGCGGCGCCCGATGCGTAGCAGAGGTGGACCAGCAGGACGACGGCGTTGCGGGCGAGGTGGAGGTCCTTCTCGAGGAAGGCCTCGCCGTAGTACTCCGTGTTGTAGTCCGAGTTCGCCATGGTCCGGTTCAGGCCCATGCCGTCCTTGGTGCGCGTCTGGAACGGCGCGTACCGGCTCGGCCAGCCGTTGCCGTGGCCGAGATAGACGAGCATGTTCGCGCCCCGGGCCGCCTTGGTGACGCGGCCCCACGTTGCCCGAGGGCTGTAGACCTCTTTGACGATGGCCCCGTACCGTCGCGCCTGATTCGCCAGCTTCCGGGCGATCGATCGGTACCGCGCGGTGGTCTGCTCAGTGGCGCCCACGACGATCACGATCTTGGGCCTGTGATTCGCCTGCGACGTGGTCGCGGCGGCGGCTGGCTGCTCGGTCCCGACGAGCGTGCCTACGGCCAGGAATGTCGCGAGGACCCCAATGATCAACGGTCCAAGCGAGCTGCGGACAGGCGTCCTCTGGACACCCTTGAGCGATACCGACATCCTGCTCCTCTCTGCCGGAACACCGCGCGGACACGCGATGACGGAAGGACTTGCCCAGCGCCTGGGGGCGGCGGGGTCACGGCAGGGCGGTTTGCAACCCGGATCGTCCTCTGACCGGAGGACCGGTGGCGCACCTGCTGGGGCAGGCCATCGAGACCGTGCTGGGGCACGGACCGAGCGGGTCGCGAGCTGGGGCGCTCACGCTGGGACGGGTCTTAAGTTTCTCACCAGTGGCGGTCGCCGTGACCGAAGGGCGGAGAATAACCCGTTCCGTTACAGAATTGCAAGGTCGCCCGTCCATTTGGGGGCATCCTGCGAGCCACCGGCTGCGTATGGAGTCTTGAGTGTTGAGGCGTCCCGGACCGATGTCGGTCATCATCTGATCGTGGCTTACCGTCCCCCCCACCGTTCCGCGGCTGCGCGCGGCAACGGTGTCCGCCGTCACCCCTCGCGGGCGAGCCGTATCGCGATCGCCCGTGCAACGGGCCGCCGGAGCGGAGGCTCGAGCGGCACCGTCGGGCTGATCGCGGGGCTCCTCGTCCTCGTCATCGTCGGCGTGATGGCGTCCTCGACCGTTGCCGTGGGTGGAGCCGTCCAGGCGACGATCGCGCAGATGGAGGCCGACCTCCCGAACGTCGCCGAGTTCGACAAGCTGAAGTTCGCGGAGTCGACTCGGGTGTTCGATCGGACCGGGAAGATCCAGCTGGCAGTCTTCCAGCAGGAGCGCCGGAGCGTCGTCACGTTCCAGCAGATTCCGCAGCTCGTGCTCGACGCCACTGTGGCCACCGAGGACCACAGCTTCTGGACCAACCAGGGCTACGACCCGAACGCCATCGTGGCGGCCGCGCTCGCGTACATCGGTGGTGACAAGTCCCGGGGCGGCGCGTCGACGATCACCCAGCAGCTGGTGCGTGCGCGGCTGCTCCAGCCCGAGCTCGTCAATGACCCGACGCGGACGGAGGAGCGCAAGTTCAAGGAAATCCTCCAGGCATCGAAGCTCACGGACTACGTACGCGACGCCACGGGCGGCGAGGAGACCGGCAAGCAGCGGATCATCACGGCGTACCTCAATCAGATCTTCTACGGGCACAACGCGTACGGGATCGCCGGTGCGGCCGACGTGTACTTCGGGAAGACCGTGGACCAGCTGACCGTCGCCGAAGCCGCGCTGCTGGCCTCGATCCCCAAGTCGCCGAACTGCTATGACCTCTACCGCTGGCTGCCGACCGACCCCGAGACCGGCGCCGTTGTGAAGGACGATCAGGGCAGGCTCGTGGTGCCGCTCACCGGCGCCGTGCCGCCGCCGGGTTGCGCGCCCGAGAATGCCACTACGCCGATCGTCGCCCGGCGCAACTCGATCATCGACGCGCTCACCCAGGGCGCGGACAAGGACACCGGCCACAGCTTCGGCCGCTGGACGAACCTCACGCCCGCGCAGGGCGAGGCGGCGAAGGCTGAGCCGATCGTCCTCATCGGCGACCGGCCGACGGTCTTCCTCGCGCCGCACTTCGTGTGGGCCGTCAAGTCGCAGCTGGACCAGCTGCTCAGCGACCGCGAGCCCGCTGAGACGGGTGGGTACAACGTGCGGACCTCGCTCGACATGAAGGCGCAGTCGATCGCGGAGCGCTACGTGACCGCGGCAACGATCGTGCCGCAGCTCAGTGGCGCGGCCTTCGATCGGGCGATCCGGCAGTACAAGCTCGGCAAGGACCGCGACTGGATCAGCCCGCTTCGCGGCGTGGGGATCCACAACGGCGCGATGGTCGCGCTGGACTACAAGACCGGCGACGTGCTCGCGTACGTCGGCAGCGCCGGCTACTACCGCGACGACCTGGCCTCCAAGAAGTTCAATCCCAAGTACGACGTCGCCGGCGTCGGCTTCAGGCAGCCCGGGTCCGCGTTCAAGCCAGTCGTGTACACGACCGGCTTCGACCAGCGGAAGATCACCGCGGGCTCGGTGCTCCTCGACGTCACCACGGCGTTCGCAAGCACGTGGACGCCGGAGGACGCGGATTCGCAGGAGCGCGGTCCAGTGCTGGCGCGCAAGGCGCTCCAGTACTCGCTCAACATCCCGGCGATCCGCGCGCTGGACCGAACTGGCTTCAAGAGCGTCGATCAGGCAGCTGCCAAGGCAGGCCTGAAGTTCCAGGCCGGCACCAGCATCGAGGGGGCCGGCCTCGCGGGCGCCATCGGGACCGTCGAGGTCCGGCTGCAGGACCTGGTCTCCACCTACGGCGCGTTCGGCAATGGCGGCGTCGTCACGGAACCGCGGATGATCCTTGACGTGACGGACTCCGCGGGCAACTCCGTGGCCACGGCCGGCGATCCGATCCAGCGCAAGGTCTGGTCGCCCCAGGCGGCCTGGATCATGGCCAACATCCTGGAAGGCAACACGAACCCCCGCGACAACCTGATCTGGGGACCGCGGTTCCGGCTCGACAACGGGCCCGGCAACGCGTACCGGCCCGCGGCAATCAAGACCGGCACCACGAACGAGGTGCGCGACGTGTCGGCCTACGGGCTGCTCCCCAAACCAACCGATCCGGACCAACCCGCGATCGCGCTGGGGGTCTGGATGGGCAACAGCGACCACAGGCAGCCGACGCTGGGCGACCGGCTGATCTTCGCCGCGGACGGCCCCGGCGAGGTCTGGCACTCGTTCATGCGCGAGTACATGAAGGGCAAGCCCGTGGCGGAATTCGAGCGGCCAAAGGGCCTGGTCGAGCAGACCATCGACGCCTACAGCGGCGGCCGGCCGGGTCCATGGACTCGCGACACCGTCAGCGAGTGGTTCATCAACGGAACCCAGCCCGGCGGCAACGACGCGGTGGATCCGCCCGGCATCCTGTACACGCAGCAATGCGGCACCTGGATGGTCGACCCGGTCAAGGCTGAGAATCGAGGCGCGCCGGCGATCTGGACGAACGCGGACCGGGACTGGGCGCGCCGCGCGGCACGCGGCCCGGGCGTCGCCGGCGCCTACGGCACGCGCACGTCCTACTTCTGGGGCCGTGCCAGCTGGGGCGGGCCGATCACCTCGGGCGGTCCCTGCATCACGCCGCCTCCGGCGACGCCAACACCCCGGCCAACACCCGAGCCGACCGCCACCAGCCCCGATACCACGCCCGGACCGCAGCCGACGCCGCGCCGGACCCCGAGGCCGCGGCCGACCGAGCCGCCGCCGGTTGCGACGCCGACCCCGGAGCCCGTGATCACGCCTGCGCCGACGTGCCGGCCGAACGGCAAGCCCGTCGGCTGCATCCCGGTCGAGCCACCGCCGGCCCCGCCGGCCGAT
>JAXDKU010000078.1:0-11607 GCA_034667005.1 Chloroflexota bacterium | reverse complement strand
CCCGCGGCGAACAGCTCGGCCGTGCTGCCTCCCTGCTACTCAGGTAACGCGTGTAAGTTAGATCACGGCACGGCTGCAATCCAAGAGATTCGGGAGACGGACGTTTCAGTCCTGTTGCAGTCCGCCGGCTCGTCGGACGCACCGGGACGGCCGCTCGCCTACCATCTGGGCGGCGCAGGGAGGACCAGATGGAGACAGCAACCGACGTGGCATCCGATTCGGCCGCCGGCCCGGAACACGCGGGCAGGCCCACCGCCGAGACCGCCGCGAGCCCGACCGAAGAGGCGCACTCGGCAGCCTCGATCGAGCGCGGACGCCCCAGCTACAGCTGGCGTTTCGGGCAGGACCGGCGCCTCCAGATGGTCCGCCAGTTTGTACCGCTCGAGAACGCCCGGATCCTGGACATCGGCTGCGGAATCGGCACCTATGTGCGCCGCTTCCGGGAGTTCAGCGATGAGGTCTACGGCGTCGACGTGGAGGAGGACCGGGTCCGCGAGGCGAGCGAGACGCTGCCGAACATCAGCCTCGCGCCGGGTGAGAACCTGCCGTTCCCCGACGGTTTCTTCGACGTGGTCTTCTCCAACGAGGTCATCGAGCACGTGGAGGACGACCGCAAGACGATCGCGGAGGCCGTGCGGGTGACCCGGCCCGGCGGGACGATCGTGATCTTCGCGCCGAACCGGCTGTACCCCTTCGAGACGCACGGCGCGTACTTCGGGAAGCGGTACGTCTTCGGCAACATCCCGCTGGTGAACTGGCTGCCCGACCCACTGCGGAACCGCTTCGCTCCGCACGTCCGGGCCTACACCCAGCGGGGCATCCGTTCGCTCTTCCGCGGCCTGCCCGTGGCGCTCGTCCAGCACCGCGTCATCTATCCGGGCTTCGACAATGTCAGCCGGCGCTACCGACGCCTGGGCGGTGCCCTACGCCGGGGCCTGTACACCGCCGAGCGAACCGGGCTGCACGCCTTCGGGCTCTCCCACTTCCTGGTGGTGCGCAAGCTCGAGGCCTGAGCGCCCGCCCGATGCCGCGGTGCCGCCTCGCTTGAGGGCCGTAGCCAGCCCCCGCTTCGTGGCCACCACGACCAGCTCCGTGCCGGCGGCCACCCGCTCGTCCGGTGCCGGCCGCCAGCGGGCCTGCCCTGCGGCCGCCACGGCGAGAATGCGGCAGCCACCGAGGTGCATCGCGCTCGCGGCGGCCTCTTCCGCCGCGATCGTCGAGCCGTCGGCCGCCGAGCCCGCCTCGACGGGCACCCGCGCCACGATCAGGACGCGGCGGTGGCTGACGGGAATCGTGGCGAGAACCTCGCGGCCGACGGCTGCGGCGGCGAACGCGGGTGCCGACAGGGACGAGACGCTCCGCGAGTTGTACTTGCCCAGGGCGCGGTCCAGGCGTGCCGCCAGGTCGGGATCGAACAGGCGCAGCACGACGCGCAGGTCCGGGCGCAGCGCACGGGCGTGGAGCGCCGTCGCCAGGTTCGCCGCGTCGTCGTCCGTGGTGGCCACGAGCGCTCGTGCGGTCTCGATGCTGAGCGCCTTGAGCATGTGCTGGCTCCGCGCGTCCGTGGTCAGCACCGGGATGCGCATCGCACGCGCCGCCTCCACGAACCGGCCGTCCGCGGCACGCTCCGCGGCCACCACCGGGATGCCGCGCTCGTGCAGCAGGGACGCGATGCGGAAGCCGATCGTGCCGAGGCCCACCACGATCACGTGGTCGTGTGCGTCCGCCGCGCGCGGCCCCAGCAGGTGGGAGATTCGCGTGGAGAGCACCACGTCCGCGATCAGGCCGTAGAACGCGGCGAGCGCCGCCGCGCCGACGAGCGTCAGCAGGATGGCGAAGACGCGCAGCGCGTCGGAGTTGGCGACGCTCGGGTCCACGCCGCCGAAGAACGCGCCGATCACGTCGTAGACGGCCTCGAGCGGGTTCAGCCCGGACGCGGCGGCGAAGATCACCGCGCTCACCGCGGTGATCACGAGCAGCACGCCGCCGAGCACCCAGAAGCGGGTGTCGACCCGTCCCAGGTGGCGCGTGACTCCCGGGCGGCGTCGCGGCCGCGGCCGCGCAACCGCTCTGGCCGGCGGCCGGGTTCCCGGCTCCCCGGCCGCGTCGACGAGGCAGAGGAGCGACTCGCCGGCCTGCGGGAACAGGACCACGGGGTCGACCGAATCGTCCGCGAGCGCGGCGAGCACCGCGGGATCCCGCGGATCCGTGTGCCGCAGCACCAGGGTCCGGCCGAGCACCTCGAGCCAGCGCTCCTCGGCTTCCTCGTCGAGGATCGCGCTCACGAAGCCGGGCCCGGCGATGGCCGACGCGGAGAGTGTCACCGCGTCGGGGAGCAGCGTCTCCACGCGCCGGCCGAACTCCTCGTCGTAGGTGCGGATCACCGTGTGGATCGTCGGATTCAGGTGCTGTGCGGTGAGCGCCGCGTGGATGTTCGCCACATCGTCGACCTCCGTCAGGACGATGGCCTTGGCGGACTGGACCTCCGCCTCGCGCAGGCAGTCCGCATCGCGAGGGTCGCCTTCGACGATCCGGTGCAGCGCCGCGAACCCCTGTGCGACGTCGCGGTAGCGCGGGTCCACGTTGCGAGCCACGATCACGACCCGCTCGCCGAGGCGGTCGAGCTCCTCCAGCGTCCGGACGCCCAGGCTCTCGAGCCCGCACAGCACGATGTGGCCCCCCGACGGGCCGGGCTCCTGCGGACGATGCGCGGGCTTCGACTGGCGGGCTTCAGTCACCGGCTGAGGGTAGCGGCGACGGGGACGGCGAAACAGCCGCCGCCGACCAGAATTCCACCCCGAGCGGCACCGACCAGTTGCCCGCCACGTCCCGCCACTGCACGGACACCGACTCCCTCCCGGCCTCGAAGCCGGAGCCCAGGCGCGGGTCGTCCAGGCCCAGGGCAAGGATCGCCGTCGATGGGAAGGTCACCCCCGTGAGCAGGGTGCCGGCCGCGTCGACGTCCGGCGCGCCCGACACGCGCACGAACGCCACGCCGCTGCCGGCCTGCCCGTCGGCGGCGGAGAGCCGCAGTTGGAGCGTGCCGTCCGCCACCGGCAGGCCGCCGTGCCGCTCGATCACGGTCGCGGGGTCGACGCCGGCTTGGCCCTCCGGCGCGGCGGCGTCGGTCAGATCACCGAATGCCAGCCGCAGCGTCGTCCACAGGTCGGGCAGGCGGCCGTCCTGCCCGAGCGCCCAGATCCCGAGCCCGCGGAGCCCGTGCTCGACGATCAGGCCCGCCTTGGTGCGGACGCTGTCGACGTCGTCGTACCAGAGCTGGCGCCACGTTTCCGGGCAGGTCCCGCAGTCCTTCTTCCGGTACGCCGTCCAGGCCGACGCCTCCAGCACGTCGTACTGCCGGCCGTAGAGGCGCGCCTGCGTGACGGCGTCCGCGTACTCGACCGTGACCGACTGCCCGTACGTCCGCGGATCCACGACCGCGGCGCCCGGCTGGTCGGAGTCCGTCGACCAGGCGCGGCCGTACCACGGCAGGCCCAGGATCACGCGGTCGGGCGCGGCCTGCGAAAGGGTCGCGTCCAGGGTCTCGAGGAGGCCGCCGTACGCGAAGCTCGCCAGCGGATCCACGGACCCCGCGACGGTCGCGCCGGCCACGCGGTAGTCGTAGCCCATCACCAGGACCGCGTCCGCGGCATCGTCCGCGGTCAGCGCGGCGAGGTCGTAGCCGCCGATCCCGGTGGTGGTGTCGAACGTCAGCTGGAGGCCGGGCTTCGCGGCGTCGAGCGCGGCGCGCAGCTCCCGCACGAAGGCGACAAACGCGTCCGAGACGGGCGCGGGCACGGGCTCGAAGTCGAGGTTCACGCCATCGGCGCCACGGCCGGTGACCTCGGACACGATGTCGTCCGCCAGCGTGGCACGCCGCACGGGATCCGAGAGCAGCGCGATGGTGCGGCGGCGCTGGACGTCGCTCCACGCGAAGCGCTGCACCGTGAGCACGACGCGGATGTCCCTCGCGTGGGCGTCGTGCAGGATCGCGCCGGTCTCCGGGCTGGTCCAGGCGCGCCAGCCCGAGGGGACCCGACCGTCGGTCGACTGGCGGACGAGCCTGCCGTCGCGGCCCGCCTCCACCCCGAAGATGGCGATCGTCGTCAGCCGGTCCAGGTCGAGCCTGGTGTCGGGCTGCCCGAGCTTCCAGTACGGCAGAAAGCCGAACACCTCACGCTCGGCGAGGGCGCGGACGCGAGGTGGACCGCTGGGCGTGGGTACCGCCGTCGGCGAGGCGCCGGGCGGCAGCGACGCGCCGGGCGGCAGCGACGCGCCGGGCGGCGTGGACCCGCCGGGAAGCTGCGAGCTTCCGGGGAGCGGTGACCCGGTGCCCGCGGGACCGCCGAGCAGCGTCGCGCCGGCAAGCGCGGCGAGCGCGGCCACGCCGAGAACCAGCGCGAGCCCGAGCGCGAGGAGCCTCGGGGTGACGGCCCGACCCATCGGCCGACCGTAACACGGGCAGGCGGAGGAGCAGCCTGGGCCCGCGTCCGTTCACTCGGCCGTGCCCGCGGGCCGATCTCGGCCGATTCTGTCGTTTGACGGCCGGCGCCGTGTCCCCGACGATGTCGCCGCGCTCGGCTCCGCCGAGGGAGTTGGCCGGCCGAGGCTTGGGGAGGAACCGCTTCGCGATGCAGACGCTGCTCGTCGCCGCGTTCCTCGCCGTCGCGCCCACGATCCTCTATCTGATCGTCCTCAACTGGATCGACCGGTACGAGAAGGAGCCGTGGACGCTGCTGCTGGCCGGCGTCGTGCTCGGCGCCATCGTCGCGCCGCTGGCGTCCATGGCCATCCTCGGCGCCACGGGCCGTGGCTTCGAGCTGACCCCGTCGTTTGCCCCGCGTCCGACAGGCGCCGATCCGGTCGTCGCGCTCGTCGAGGAGCTGGTCAAGGGGGCGCTGCTCATCGGCTTGGTGGCCTGGGTGCGCGACGAGTTCGACGACGTGGTCGACGGGATCGTCTACGGCGCGGCGGTCGGCGCCGGGTTCGGTGCCGGCGAGACGTTCATCTACGCGATCGGCGGCGTCAGCCTGCCTCCCGGCACGCTGTTCCGGCTGGTCGTGTCCGGGCTCGACCACGCGCTCTACACGGCAGTCTTCGGCGCCGTGCTCGGCTACGCGGCGACGCTCCGGTCGCGCAACGAGCGCCTGGTGACCGTTGCGCTGGGGCTCGCCACGGCCGTCCTCCTCCATACGCTGCACGACAGCATCCCGACGATCCTGTCCCGGCTGCTCCCGCTGAGCACCGGCGGCAGCGGCGTGCTGACGAGCATCCTCGCGGAGCTGATCCCGCTGCTCGGCATCCTTACGCTGGTGATCGCGATCGTGTACGCGCTGCGCCGGGAGGCCGCGGTCCTCCGGACGGAGCTGCTGCCCGAGGTGGAGAGCGGCGTCATCAGCCGCGCCGACTACGACACCATCACCTCGCGCCGCGGCCAGCTGGCGCGCGCCGGCTCCACCTACCGGGCCCACGGGATGCGCGGCGTGATGACGCTCCGTCGCCTGTACGCGACCGAGGGCGAGCTCGCGTTCCAGAAGCGACGGCTCGTCGTGCGCAGCCGCCGGAGGCCGCAGGAGACCCGCACGGAAGATCTCCGGGCAGAGATCGGCCGGCTCCGTCAGCGTCTCGGGGGGCAGGCGTGATCAGACTCGCCGCGATAGTCCCGGGGGTGAGCGCACGGCCGTCCGTCCGCCGGTCCCGCCGCCTCGTGCCGTTCCTCGCGCTCCTGCTCGTGGCCTGCGCGTCGACGACCGTCACCGAGGCATCAAACCCGGATGCCGACGCCGTCCTCCTCTCGCATGTGCCCGCGGCAATCGCGGGGACGTGCACCTCCCAGGAGCCGGCCGAGGTCACTCGCCGCGCGCAGGTCAGCTGCCATCCGGGCGGAGCGATCGGCGAGGCGACCTACATCCTCTTCGACGGCCTCGCGTCCATGGACCGGGCCTACGACGGCCAGCTGGCGTCGTTCCCCGACACGCCCGCCGGGGATTGCACCGCCGCGCCCGGACGCGGCACGTACACCATCGACGGGGTCGACTCCGGCCGGATCTTCTGCAACCTGATGGACGGCAAGGCGTTCATGGTGTGGACCGACACGCGCTTCGCAATCCTGACCGTCGGGCTGTCCACGTCCACCGACTTCGGGCCCGTCTACGACTGGTGGGCGACCGATGCGGGGCCGGTGGAAGGGACGGGATCTCCGGCCCCGACACCGACGAACGGCGGCGTCCCCGGAACGCAGGCTCCCGCGACGCCGCCGAGCACGACGGGCCCGAAGGTCCCGAGCATCCCGTTCTCCAAGCTCACCGGCGCCCGCATCCACCAGGTGGTCTTCGCGACCGGCGTCGACCCCGTCGCGAGGAGCCCCATCGGCATCGCCGACGCGTTCCTCATCGGCACCGAGAGGATCCTGGCCCTCGTCGCGTGGGACTCGATCGAGGTCGGCGCGACGCTGGACGTCAAGCTCTTCCGCGGCGATCGCCTGATGGCGGAGCAGCGCGTCTCGCCGAACAACCCGGACAAGGAGATCCCCACGAGCGACTTCGACGGCGGATTCGCCATCCCGTTCGCGCCCGACGGCGGCTTCGCAGAAGGGTTCTACACCGTCCAGCTCGACTACGACGGCCTGCCCGAGCAGGTCGCGTCGTTCAACGTGAACGAGACGGGTGACGGCGCGCCGGTGCCTGCCAACATGAGCCTCGGCCCGTCCGGGACGCAGCCGGACCTCGGGCCCGTCCCGTACGCGGATCCGGCGAGAGTGCTGGTCGTCACGCGGAGCTCCATCCTGCGGCAGAAGATGGGCGGTGCGACCGATTCGGTCCTCGCCGCGGCCGCGGCGGTCGGCACCGTCCACGACCTGGACAGCGACCTCGGCACGCTCCCCGCCGGGGCGCCGGTCCCCCCGGCCGCGACCATCTCGATCGTCCGCAACCTCCTGGCGGGCGGCACATACCGGTACCTGCTGATCCTCGGCAACGACGACGCGGTGCCGATGGGCCACGTGGACCTGCCGGACTCCGTCGACTTCACCGTGCAGATGCAGTACGAGAAGATCCCGGGCGACTACATCGTCTCCGACGACCCGTACACGGACCTGGATGGAGACGCGCTCGGCATCCCGGACCTGCCCGTGGCGCGCATCCCGAGCAGCGACGACCCCGGGATCATGCTGACGCAGCTCGGGGAGGTCCAGCCACTGCCCGCGACCGCGTTCGCGCTGGTCAACGAGGTTCGCCGCAGCTTCGCGGACGGCCCGCTGAGCGTCATCAATTCGATCACGCCCACCACGCTCTACTACTCGCCGCCCACGCTCAGCGACAAGGTGCCGCAGACCAATCAGTCCACGGCGCGGTTCGTGTACATCCTCCTCCACGGCAGCGGCTCCGACACCACCACCTGGTCGGGCGAGGTCCAGCGCTGGACGCCGCTCGAGCCCGGCAACCCGCTCGGCGAGTACGTCCACGAGGAGCGCAACTACAGCGACAGCCTGTCGGTTCCCGAGGCCGGAGCGCCCGGTGCGGTCGTGAACGTCGGGGCCTGCTTCGGCGCGTACGTGCTGGACACGCCCTTGGACGACACCCACAAGACGCGGGACAACAGCCTCGCGCTGAAGTTCCTGGCGGCGGGCTCGAGGGCCTTCATCGCCGACACCCACCTGTCGATCAGTACGGACAGCGAGCCGGGCAAGTACATCTCCGCGCGGACCGGCTTCGAGATCCTGCTCTGGCAGCGGATCAAGGCCGGCGCCACGGCGATCGACGCGTTCTTCGGCGCCAAGGTCGAGCTCGGCCAGCTGATCGCCGCGCAGTACGCCGACGCCGACGGCAACGGGTTCGCGGACGCTCCCCTGGCCGGCGACAAGAACTACCTCACGGTCCACGAGATGATCTACATGGGCAGGCCGTGAGCAGCCTCGCGCCGGCAAGCCACGGTGGGGCGCGGCCGCAGCGTCGCCTCAAGCCCGTCGCGTTCGCGGTGTGGGCCGTGGTGGTCGTGCTGGGGTTCGCGCTCGTCTTCACGCTGGGGGCGCCGCTCGCGAGCTCCAACCAGCAGCGCGCCGACGCGCGAGCGCCGCTGGCGCTGCCGGTCACCGAGGAGAGCGCCGTGGCCGCAGCGGACGAGCTGGTCCGGATCGACTACCCCGCGTACGCGAACGACTCGCGGTCGGTCAAGCACGGCACGTCCCAGGGCGAGGAGATCTGGACGATCACCTACAGCCGCTCCAACCCGGTGGGGGGCGTCCGGATCACGGTCTCCGGCAGGACCGGCGCCATCGACGCCTCGCTCTTCCCCTAGCCGTCGTTCCCGAGAGCTAGCTCGCGGGCGCCGTTTCGGGCGCGGCCTCCAGTGCGTACGAGACGGCATCCTCGAATGAGAGCCGCTCGCCGTCCTGCCACGCGGCGAGCTCGCCGGAGGCATCCGGGGGCTTGTCCGGGAGCACCCAGTCGACGCCGTCGACCTGGTCGAGCACGAGGTCGGCCCCCGTGATGCGCCGCTGGGCATCCGTGGCGCCCGCGAGCCGGAAGTGGCGCTGCATGTCGCCCGCGTGACGCGCCAACACGCTGAAATCGGCCAGCAGCAGGACGGCGCCGGAGCGGTCGTTGTTGCGCTGGAAGAGGCGGAGCGCGGCGCCGAGGTGGCCCGCCCCCGAAGGCAGCCGGTCGAGCGTGATGTCGATCAGCCCCAGCATGTGATGGTTCCAGCCAATGCCGAAGACATCGCCGACCTGCTCGTTGAGTGCCAGGCTCTCCTCGAGCAGCGCCGTCGCCCGATCGAACTCGCGGGCCGTGATGGCCGGCATCGACAGGCCCCACAGCGCCGCGGCCTGGCCCCGGCTGTCGCCCAGCTCGCGATAGATCGCCAGGGCTTCCTCCATGATCGGCGTCCCCAGGGCCACGGCCTCCGTCCACGTGGTGGCGTCCGGGTCGGCCGCGAACCCGAAGTTGTACAGCGACTCGGCCAGCAGCCGGGCATCGCCGGTCTGACGGGCGTGGTCGAGCGCCGCTTTGTACCAGCGGTGCGTCTCGGGCGTGTCGCCTCGCCAGTAGGCGATGGAGCCTGCCGCGCCCTCGGCGCGCGAGAGCAATGCGGGCGGCGCGTCCGCCGAGCCCGGGGCCGCGAGGATCCGGTCGAGCCGCATGCGTGCCTCGGCGAGGTGACCGCGGATCTGCCAGAACCGCCAGAGCGCCGCGCCGAGGCGGAGCGCGATCTCCGCCCGACCCTCGGCGATCGCCCAATCGATCGCGGCCCGCAGGTTGTCGTGATCCTGCTCGAGCCGATCGAGCCACACCCGGCTGTCGGCCCCGGTCAGCTGCTCCCGGCTCGACTCCGCAAGCGCGGCATAGTGCTGGGCGTGCCGCTCGTGGATGCCGGTGCCGTCGTCTGAGGCGGCCAGTCGCTCCAGGGCGTATTCCCGGATCGTGGCCAGCATCGTGAACCGCGGGTCGTCCGAGCTGACGGGCACACCGCGGAGGAGGCTCTTGTCGAGGAGCGAATCCACGCCGTCGAGGACGTCCTCGCCGAGATCGGCCGCCGGCCCGCAGACCGCCTCCGACGCGGAGAGGGCCGCGCCCCCGGCGAAGACGCCGAAGCGCTCGAAGAGGCGCCGGTCGGGCACGTCGAGGAGGTCGTAGCTCCAGTCGATGGCGCCGCGCAGGGTCTGCTGGCGAGAGGGGCGGTCGCGCGGCCCGCCGACGAGCAGCGCCAGCCGTTCGTCCAGGCGGCTGCGAATCGCCGCGGCCGGCAGCACGCGGACGCGGGCGGCGGCAAGCTCGATGGCCAGCGGGAGCCCGTCGAGCCGGCGCACGATCTCGGCCACGTCCGGCGCGTTCTCATCGGTCAGCCGGAATGAGGGCTGCACCGCGACCGCGCGCTCGATGAACAGCCGCACGGCCTCCGACCGCGCCACGCTCTTCGCGTCCGTCACCTCCGATGACGGGACGGGCAGCGGCGGCACGGGGAACTCCTGCTCCCCGTAGGCGTGGAGCGGGATGCGGCTCGTGGCCACGATCCGGAGGCCCGGCAGTTCCCGGAGGAGCCGGGAGACCGTCGGCGCGGCGTCGACAACCTGCTCGAAGTTGTCGAGGACGAGCAGGACCTTGAGATTTCGACCCCAGGAGAGCAGCCGATCGACGGGGGACTGGGTCCCGACCTCCAGGCCCAGCGCGGAGACGACCGCGGAGGCGACGAGCTCGGGGTCCGTGACGCTGTCGAGCGGGACGAAGAACACGCCGTCGGGGAAGTCCTCCATCAGCTCGGCCGCCAGCTGGAGCGCCAGACGCGTCTTGCCGGTGCCCCCGGGGCCGGTCAGGGTGAGCAGGTGTGTAGCGCCGAGCAGGTCGCGTGCCGCGGATAGCTCGTCGCGGCCGACGAACGTGGTCAGCTGCACGGGCAGGTTGTTTGGCCGCGCGTCGAGGCTGCGCAGCGTCGGGAAGCTCTCCGGCAACCGCTCGTCGCGGAGCTGGAAGATGCGCTCCGGCTCGGCCAGGTCCTTCAGCCGATGCAGTCCGAGATCGACCACCGAGACGCCGTCCGGAAGGCCGTGCGCGGCGAGGTCCCGGGTGGTGTTCGAGAGCAGCACCTGCCCGCCATGGCCGGCGGCGGTGATGCGCGCCGCCTGGTGGAGCGCCAGCCCGACGTAGTCGTCCCCGATCCGCTGGACCTGCCCCGTGTGGATGCCCATCCGGACGCGGAGCGGGTTCCCATCGGGCCAGGCGTGGGCCGCCAGCGCGCGCTGCGCGTCGACGGCCGTGCCGACCGCACCCGTCGCATCGCCGAACACAAGGAAGAGCGCATCCCCCTCGGAGCCGAGCACCTGCCCGCCGTTGGCCAGGGCCGCGGCCTCGAGCAGCCCGCGATGCTCGGAGAGCGCGGCGGCATACCGCTCACCCAGCGCCTGGAGCATCCGGGTGGAGCCCTCGATGTCCGTGAACAGGAATGTGACGGTGCCGCTCGGCAGGTCGGCACGCGCCTGCGGAGCCGTGGTGGCCACGCGCATCGCCTCCGTGGGTGACGGTGTCCGGCCCATCGGCCGGGCTTCGAGTCTACCTGCGCCCGGAACGGCCCTAGCGGGACACCGGCCGCATCGCGTACACGCCGATCACGATCGGAACGGGCGGATCGTGCGAGAGCTCCAGGCCGATATCCCCGGTCCGGGCCAGCTCGGCGATGAACTCCGACTCGCGGCCCGGCAGGCCCACGTACACCCGGCCCTGCGGCGTCGGGATCGCGGTCACCTCGTCGGCGGCGCCGTTCAGCTCGAAGCGGCGGCGCAGCTCGTGCATCGGCACGTACGGCCGCGACTTGATGAACCGGCGAAGCTGGGCCTGCGTGCAGCCGGCCGCGGTCGCGCTCTCCCCATTGAGGGCGATCGGGCCGGTCTCGTCGGCCTCGACCGTGGGTGGCACGGCGTTCGTGCCGTCGACGTAGACCGCGCCGGCGGTGACGTCGGCCATGCGCGTTTCTCCTGGGCGGGAGTCCCGTCCGTGCTGCGTCCTGCGGCAGCCTGCGCTGCCACTGGTGTTTCATTGACGCGGCCCGCGTTTCGGGCGGGACCGTCGGGGGATCATACATCCGGCCGTTTGCGCGGTGGCTCGGCGCCGAGTGCCC